>CALFEA010000203.1 GCA_937950385.1 uncultured Altererythrobacter sp.
CGAAAACGCTGCTTATATTCAGGGTGTTCTGTGCCCATCATCCGGTCCCAAAAGGTGAAGTAGAACCCGAAATTATAATTGCCGTTTGAATGGTGCAGATCATGGTGCGTTGTGGTGCTGATCCAATCGAGCCATTTCGTATCGACCCAGCCTGCTGGATGCATCTCAACACCCAAATGGCCCATCACATTGCGGATGATCATGATCCACAAGAAAATGAAAAGCGCAAAGCCAGCATAGGCCACGCCCAGCAGGCTGGTGATGAGCAGGAAGATCGGCACAAATGCCGCCTCTGTGCCGGCTTCCCACACAGAGAAACTATAGGCTGTCCACGGGGTTGGCGTGCGCGATTTGTGGTGGTGCATATGGGTGGCGCGGAACAATTTCTTATGGTGCAATGCGCGGTGCATCCAATAGAAATAGGCATCATGCGCAAGCAGGATAACGGCCACTTGGACCACCAATAATCCTGCGCCAAATTCCTCCAATTGAAGCTGGATGATCCCGGCCTCGGTCAGCAAAATTGTGCTGATCGTGGTCACGCCAAAAACCACTGTGGTGCGCACTGATGAGGCGATTTCGCGAATGTAATCCTGCTTTTGCGCGCGGCGTTTTTGCACTCTGCGTTTGTTCGCGTAGCCTTTAAAGATCACGATGATGGCGGTGAAAATTCCTGCGGCAATGATGTAGCGTGAGAAATCGAAATAGAACGCATTGAGCATATGCTCACCGATCATTTCGAGCAGTGTCGGATCAGGCGATAGGCCTGCTGCATTATGTGTTGGTGTCGTCATGATTAGCCTCCAATTTGCTGCGTTGGAGGTGTTTTGGGGCAAGTCTTGCGCAAATGCCTCGCGCTAGTGAAGAATGCCGATCAATTTCGAAATCGCATCGCTTTTTTCAGTTTTGACCAATGGCTTTCCGGCGAAAATCCGTAGGAGTTTCAGCAGTTTCGCTCTTAAATGCACGGTTGAACGTGGGCAACGAATTATATCCCAAATCCATCGCAATTGTCAGAACTGGCAGATCAACTTGCTCTCGGTCGCTAAGGATTTGCTTGGCTTCATCGATACGGTGACGGTTGAGGAAGCTGGAGAAATTGCGGTGGCCAAGGCTTTGGTTGATCAGCGCGCGCAGGCGGTGTTCCGGCGTGCCAAGATGCGCTGCGAGGCCGGTTATCGTAAGGCCCGGCTGGCGGTAAAACCCATCCTCCATCGCAGCGGAGAGTTTGTCAGACAACACGCGTTGCTGCGGCGAAAGCGCGTCATTATTCGCTGCGTCTGCCAAGGGTGCCTCGCCTTCGACACGCGCTAGCAATTCGCCATCGGTCTTCATCAAAGCCAGCCCGGCAAACAATGTCAGCAGCAAAATCAAGGCGGCATTGATAAGGTGCAGGGGCGCGTAATCCTGAAGGCCGCCATCGGTCATTTCCATGCCTAGAATAACCTCAAGCACCAATATGCCGCCGGTTTGCACCGCGATAACAATAGGCAGCCACAAGCGGATTGAACGGCGTTTCTCAATCAGATCATCGCGCCTGTCAGCAAATGCGACGCGCACCATATCAATGATCAGCGCCAATCCGATGCCATGAATGAAATAGAAGGTGTATTGCTGAGATTGGGGATAGTTCATGGCGACCAACCAATTCGCCACAAATATCCCAATAATGGCCCACACAAGCCAGCGAGGCGGCGGGCGCTCGAACAATGTGCGGGCAAACAACCACAGCCACATGGGTGTGATGATCGAGGCCAAATCAATCAGCGGCATAAATTCCGTTATAGACTGCGCCGCGGAGGAGGAATTGACGAGATAGGCCACCGCTCCCACCAGCAATCCTGCCAGCGGGACTTTCAGCGCTCGGCGCACGTCACCCGCCAGCAGCAGCAAGAGCAGCAACAAAGTGGCGCCTGCTGCAATCAACCGAAGAGCTGTATCGAATGCCTCTATCATGGGCAGGCAGCATATCTGATCCAAAGCTGGTGACTAGCCCAGTTCTTGATAAGGGTTGGACCGCACTATGCCTCAATCGGCTGCTGGCACGAAACCGTGCGGCGCAAAGTGCCGAACAAACCAAACCATTGGACGATGCTAACTTGAACGCTCTTCCAGCGAGGCCTAGGGCAATTGCTGTGGCCGCCATGTCCAAACCAAGCAATTCTCAGCTTCTCAGCCTTAGAAGAAACGCGCGCTTCATAAACGGATGCGGCGCGCTCTGCTCTGCCCTTGCCCTGTTTTGCTTCGCGCAGCCGGTTGAAGCGCAGGAGCCGCCTGCACGCAGCGCTGATTTGCCTCCGCTTGAGCCCATTATCTCAGATGAAGAATTTAACTCAGCGATACCAGAGCTGGACCTTGATGATGCCGAGCTCGATCAAGAATTGGAATCGATTGGGGATTTTGAGCGCCGTTTTGACGCCGAAGAGGATGATGGCCCGCAAGACACAAGCAATGAGGCACCGCTCAAACTGCCAGAGCTAGCCGATGGCGATCTGGTTGAGGAAATTAGCGACGCGCCCATTCGCGATGCAGAATTGGCGAAACCCCTTACGCCGATCGACGAATTTCAAGTCGCTGATGTTCAATTGGCCGAAGTCACTACAGATGAGAGCAATCCGCCCGAGCTGAAATATGATGTTGCGCTAACGGGGCTGGATGCTCTCGATGATCTGACGGACATTAATTTGGCCGGATCGTTTAGAAACCTATCGGCGCTGGAACAGGCCGGTGGCAAAGCCGCCAATATTGCCATGCTGGCCGCCCGGCTCACCGAAGACAAAGCCTTGCTTGCGCAGCTCTTGCGTTCAGAAGGCTGGTACAGTGCAGAGGTCACAACCCGCATTGATCGCGGCGAAACAGGCAATGGCCAACAATTGACCGCAGTTATCGATGTGGCGCCAGGCCCGCGCTATGCCTTGGCAGACATCCAAGTCCAAGCAGAGCCAACTGTTCCTACTGATTTGATCGCTAGCAATATCGGTCTGAAAGTTGGCGAACCTATTGTTGCAGCCCGTATTTTGGGCGCTGAGGCGCAAATCGCAACGGTTTTGCCGCAATCAGGCTACCCCTTTGCAAAGATAGAAGAGCGCGACATTTTGCTCAATCCTGAAACGGGCGAGGGCATTTACACTATGCCCGTCACTATCGGACCGCGCGCGCGGTTTGGCGGGTTTGAAGTCACCGGCAATCCCGCTTTCGATGCCGATCACGTCGCAGTCATTGCAAGGTTTGAACGCGGCGAATTGTATGACAGCCGCGAGCTTGATGATTTGCGCAAAGCTATGGTTGCAACCGGCCTGTTCAACACGGTCGCAGTCTCTCCCAAGCGCACCGGCGAAAGTGCCAGTGCAATTGCTGGCGATGATACACAATTTGTGACTATGTTGATTAAGCAGGATGCAGGCCCGCAGCGCACCATCGCTGGCAGTGCAGGCTATGGCACTGGCCAAGGTTTCCGGCTGGAGGGCAGCTGGTCGCATCGCAATCTCTTCCCGCCAGAAGGGGCTTTGACCGCATCAGTGGTTGCCGGGACAAAGGAGCAAGGCGCAGGGCTCAATTTCCGCCGCGCCAATGCCGGGCAGCGCGACCGCACGTTTGAAATCGGCCTCAACGCATTGCGCGCCAATTATGATGCCTTTGAAGCATTTACAGGCCGCTTGGGCGGGCTCGTCAGTTATGTCTCGACACCGCTTTGGCAAAAGCGTGTGACCTATGCTTACGGCGCAGAAGCCATCGCCTCTGTCGAGGAAGAGTTTGATCCAATCCTTGGCCGCAAGGTGGACCGAACCTATTTTATCGGCGCGCTCACGGGGCAGGCGGGCTTCGATACTTCTGACGATTTGCTCAACCCCACCAGCGGCTTTCGGTTGAACGCATTGGTCCAGCCCGAAGGTTCACTTCAGGGCGATTTTAGCCCTTATGTCCGCATGGTTTTAGACGGCTCTGCCTATGTCCCATTTGGCAATTCCATTGTCTTGGCCGGACGCCTTAAAATGGGCTCGATTCAAGGGGCCAGCCGCCAAAGCATTGCCCCCTCGCGCAGGCTCTATGCAGGCGGCGGCGGATCGGTACGCGGTTTTGGGTTTCAAGGCTTGGGACCAAAAGTTCTTGAGCCCAATCCCAATTTTGACCCCTCCGATCCTGACGAGACAGCGGAGGAATTTCTTATCCGGCCGATCGGCGGGCGCAGCCTTGTGGAGGCGGCGGCAGAGGTTCGTTACCGCTTTGGCGATTATGGGATTGTCGGCTTTGTGGATGCCGGCCAAGTGTATGAAAGCGCGCGGCCCGGCTTTTCCGATATCCGTTACGGGGTCGGTTTGGGCGGGCGTTTCTACACCAATTTTGGACCCCTGCGCCTCGATGTGGCAACGCCGCTTGGCCGCCGCGAGGGCGAAAGCCGCGTCACTGTTTATGTCTCCATCGGGCAGGCATTTTAAATGGCCAGCGCGCCAGACATTCAGGCAGATGATGCGGAGCCAATCGCGCGCAAAACCAAGTCTTGGCCTTTACGCATAGCCGCCGGACTTGCAGGTCTGATAGGGCTTTTGCTCCTGATTGCAGCGGCATTGGTGCTGGGCATCAATACCGGCCCTGGGCGCGATTTCGTCAAGGATCAGGTCGAGGCGTTGGAGTTTGAAAATGGCCTGTCGATTGGCATCGGCGCGATTGACGGATCGCTTTACGATGCATTGATCATCCGCGATCTGACTTTGTCTGATCCGCAGGGCGTGTTTATGCGCGTACCGGCCGCAAAGCTCGATTGGGACCCCTTTGCCTTTGTCAGCAATCATATCGATATTAGCGCGCTAACCGCAGAAACAGCCACGCTGGAACGCTTGCCCGCATTCAATGAAACGCCGCCAAGCAATGATCCGCTCCTACCAGATTACAACATTGATATTGACCGTTTTGAAATCGAAAAATTCTTTATCAAAGCGCCGGTAACCGGGCAGGCCCGCGTGGCTTTTATGAGCGGCAATGTGCAAATCGCAGACGCCCGCGCAAAGGTAAATTTTGAAGGGGCTGCATTGGCTAATATAGCCCCCGGCCAAGACGGGGAGGGCGGCGATAAGGTCGTGCTGCGTTTGGATGCCGTGCCCGATGACAATGTGTTTGATCTCGACCTTGATCTAAACGCGCCAGTTGGCGGAATTGTCGCAGGGTTGGCAGGGTTGGATGAGGCGCTTACCGCAACGCTTTCGGGCAAAGGCAGCTGGGAAAATTGGAACGGCGCGCTGGCTGCAAAATTGGGCGCAGATAGCCTTGCTGATCTGGAGCTTAGCGGGCGCGATGGCACGTTTGGCGCACGGGGCACTGCCAATCTGACCCAATTTGTGCCGCCCGCCGCAGCCAGCATGCTGAGCGAAAGAACCGCAATTGACGTCAGCGCCATATTGGGCGAGCGAGCCGCACAAATAGACGGGCGCTTTTCTAGCCCAGCCTTTACCCTTGGCACCAATGGCCGGATCGACTTGTCAGACAATAGCTTCGATGATTTCAAGGCAGCATTTGTGCTGCTCAAACCTTCTGCGCTGACGCCCTATTTGCGCGGGCAAGGCCTGCGCGCAATGCTCACTCTCAACGGCGATATAACGGCGCCTTTGACAGGCTATGACATCAATGCTGCGCGCATTGCTGTGAACGATATTGATTTTGTGCAATTGCGCGCAAGCGGCGAAACCCGCGTTGATATGGAAGGGATGAGCATCCCCATATCGGCCACAGTGGCACGCATTACCGGCTTGGACACGGCTGCGGGCGGCGCGCTGTCCGATATCACTTTGCGCGGGGATATTGCCTATCAAAACGGGCGGCTGTTGTCCGATAATCTGCGCATTCGCTCCGATAGAATTGACGCAGGCGTAACACTGATCGCTGATCTCAACGCAGGCCGATATGGCGGCGCGATAGATGGAAAACTCGATAATTACCGGCTCGAAAGCGTTGGCATTTTCAACATTGAGACCGGCGTAGATTTGGAAGCTGATGATAAAGGCGATTACCGGCTAGCGGGCAAAGCGCGGGCCCGATCAACCAGCCTATCGAATGAAAGCATCAGTGAATTTTTGGGCGGCAATTTCATCGTAACCAGCGATATCGCTTATGGCAGCGACGCGATCGCACGTTTTTCCAACGCGCGGCTTGATGCGCCATTGCTCAAAGTGACGGATGGGCGCGGAACCTATTCGCCGACCGGACAATTCGATGTCGTCGCCAGCGCTGTTTCTGATGCATACGGGCCCTTGGGTGTGCAATTGGCGGGAACCATCACCAACCCGCGCGCTATTATCAAAGCGGCCAATCCCGGTCTCGGGGTCGGCCTTGCCAGCGTGACAGCGGTCATTCGCGGCGACAATGGCAATTACCGCGTCGATGCCGACGGTCAGACCGATTACGGCCCCTTCACCGCCGATGTGACAGTGGCGGCCAGCAGCGGTCCATTGGCTCTCAATATCAACCGGGCTCAGATTGCCAATATCGCCTTGTCGGGCCGTATTCGCCAGTCAAATGCCGGTCCCTTTGCAGGGCAATTGCGCGCCAATGGGCAAGGTTTGAACGGCACGGTACAATTGGGATCGCGCGGCCCATATCAAACCGCCGACATAAAGATGCGCGCACGCGGCACTGTATTGCCCGGCCCTGCGCGCGTCCGGATTGGCTCAGCGATTATTGATGCCAATGTCATCCTCTATGACCAGCCCGAAGTGGTCGCCGATGTGCAATTGGCAAACACGGATTACGGCGCGCTCAACATCAATGCGATGCGCGCGAAGGTGGATTATCGTAGCGGCAAAGGCAGCGCCCGATTGCTTGCCGAAGGCCGCAGCGGCGTGCCCTTCCGTGTCTCGGCCAATGCCGATCTTCAGCCAGAATTGTGGCGCGCCGCGATGCAAGGCAAAGTGCGCGGCATAGCCTTTAAAACAGACAGCCCCGCCCGGATCATTCCGCGCGCCGACGCCTATGAATTGCTTCCCACAAAGGTCAGCTTTGGCAAAGGCAACATGCGGCTGGCGGGCGAATTTGGCAGCGGCATGAAAGTGCAAAGCCGATTGGACGCGCTCGATATGTCCATCGTCAATGCGTTTGTGCCGGGTATGGGCATTGGCGGAAGCGCGACCGGCAGTCTGGATTTTGTGCAAGCCAATGAAAACGCCTTTCCCAAGGCCGATGCGCGCCTAAAAATCCGCAATTTCACCCGCACAACGGCGCTGTCAGTCAGCCAACCGGTCAATGTGAACTTCGTTGGCCAATTGCAAGCAAGCGGCGGTGCAGGCAGAGCGGTTGTGCGGCGAGGCGGCGCGGTTATTGGGCGCATGAATGCCGGGCTTACACCGCTTGCCCCTGGCAATGGACCATGGGTGAAACGTCTGATGCAAGCACCGCTTAATGGCGGCATTCGTTACAATGGACCGGCCGGCACGCTGTTTTCTTTGGCGGGTCAAGACAATCAAAGCCTGTCGGGCGTGATGGGCATAGCCGCTGATTTCAGCGGCCGGCTCGCCAATCCGCAATTGGCCGGAATAGTGCGTGCCAATAAGCTGACATATGAGAATTTAGCCTATGGCACCCGCCTCAGCAATATGTCGATCAGGGGCAAGTTTGACGGCGACACACTGCAGCTAGAGCGGTTAAAGGCTGCCGCTGGCAAGGGCAATGTGGAGGCCAATGGAACGATCAGCTTCGCCGCCGATCAAGGCTTTGCGATGAATGTCAAAGTCACGCTCGACAAAGCGCGGCTTGCGCGCAGTGATGCACTGGCGGCGACAGCAACAGGCGCATTGACCTTTTCCAAAACTCAGGGGCAAACCGCCCT
This sequence comes from uncultured Altererythrobacter sp., assembly GCA_937950385.1. GTDB lineage: Bacteria > Pseudomonadota > Alphaproteobacteria > Sphingomonadales > Sphingomonadaceae > Erythrobacter. Next base: position 7,814 of record CALFEA010000203.1, read on the forward strand.
TCTGGCGGGAAGGATCCTGCTGCCCGAAACGCGCTACAAAGTGGTTCAGCAAGGCGCAGCTGAGATACCAGACTTGACCGGTGTGCGCTTCAAAACGCCTGCAAATTCTGCGCGGATTACTGGCAATGAAAGGGCTGTTGCAGCCTCTGGCATGTTCGACAAAATCCGCCTTGATTTGGATCTGATCGCACCAGAAAAACTATATGTTTCAGGTATGGGGCTGGAAAGCGAATGGAGCGCTGACATCAAAATCAATGGCACCAGCGCCGCCCCGCGCATGGCAGGCAATGTTGAATTGATACGCGGAACATTGGGCTTTGCCGGGCGATCCTTTGCATTGGTCGATGGCCGCCTCAACTTTACCGGCGGCAGAACACTCGATCCAACCATCCTATTGTCTGCACGCGAGGATATTGAAGATGTCGCGGTAACAGTGGGCGTCAGCGGTCAAGCGTTTAGCCCGCAAATCGCCTTCACAAGCTCGCCAGGACTGCCGCAGGATGAGATCGTCTCGCGCATTTTATTCGGCAGCTATGTCGGCAATCTCTCCGCCATTCAAACGGTGCAATTGGCCGCATCGCTCAACTCGCTTAGATCAACCGGCGGCGGCTTAAACCCATTGGGCAAATTGCGCTCGGCCACTGGCATTGACCGCTTGCGCATCTTGGGATCGGATCAAAGCACAGGCCGCGGGACAGCCTTGGCAGCTGGGCAATATATCACCGATGATGTTTATATCGAGGTGATTACCGACGCGCGCGGATTTACCGCCACGCAATTGGAAATCAGCCTGACCCCTGCCCTATCTGTGCTAAGCCAAGCGGGCGGCGCGATCGGCACCAATGTCAATGTGCGCTACCGCAAGGATTATTGATGCGTCCCGCCATTGTCCTGATCATCTTGGCGCTAGCCTTATTGGGTACAGTCTTCATCCAAACAGAAAAGCGCGCTTCTTTTGATGAACGCTTCGAGAGCGCCGATGAGCGCCTGCGCGAAATGGCCCAGAGCATTGATGACCAGCTAGAAAATACAGACGAGGATTAGAATTTAGCAATTCTTCAAACGGTAAGCCGCAAGACTCAATTTAAGTCTCCTAAGAAATGGTCTCATATCTATCGTTTAGTTGCACGGCGAACTCGTCCAAGCGCCTGGCTCAGGGCTGCGTTTGCATTTTTGCGATAAATATAAGCGTTCAAGATACCATTTGCCATCGTGGAGCCGCGCAAGGCCGCTCCAACGCTCTGCCTCAATTGAATCATCTAGAATGCCGAAAGTTGTAATGGTGGCCAAAACCATATGATGATCCTTGAAACCCTCTGGCACATCATCGGTCCGATAGGCATTGAATGTCACTGCGGGCCGCCCTTCGGCGGCGTTCAAATGGCCGTCGGCATAGATTGACATCAACTCAAAAACGGAAGGTGCCCGTGCTAGGCGCCATGCCTCATGATTTATCTTGCGCCAGATCGCGGGGTTTGTGGTGGTCACTGCGCCTTTGAGGGTTGGGATTGCGATTTCAAGCGTGAGGTCGGCGGCAAAAGCTTGGGCAAGGCTGACATAGGAAAAGTCGGGCAGGGTCGGATAGGGCAAGCCAGAGGTCACTCTGCGATCTTGGCAGGCAAGCGCGCTAAATTCGGTGCCGATTTTCAAACCCAGCGCGCCGTCTTTAAATTTGGTGACGCGGATGCCGCGGGTAATGTGCGGTGAACGCAGCAATCTGGCGTCGCATTTCCAATCTTCGCTTGAAAGCGCGCTAATCGAGAAGCCGTCTGCGCCGATGTAATTGATCAGGCCCTCAACTTCGGCGGCTGACATGTTCGCATTGATCTTTTGGTCAAAGCCGATTGTGAACGATACATTGCCGCCAAAGACACGCAGATATTGCGGCAAGGGCGCAAATGGGTTGGCTTCAAATTCGCCGGTTAAACCCGCAAAGTCTGGCTGCCATTTGTTGGAACCAATCTGTGTCAGCCATGCAGCCGCCTTTGCCTCCGTTTCGCGCTTATATGCCCCGCTAGGCTCGCGGCCATCGTGCGGATGTATGGCATAGCTGCGGGTCAGCGTATCTCGCTCAGACCGTTCGGCCACCTCAAAGGGGATGTTTGGATCGGTCTGCGCGGCGTACGCCGGAACGGTAAAGCCCAAAGTCACGCAAAGAAGTGCAGCGGCGATGCTGGTCCGGTTAATCGGAAAACGCATGTCGCACATTCCCAGCAGAAGCGTCAATCCGGGTCGTTGGCACCATTGCATACCCTCGCTGTGTGCAGGGCTTGCTTTGGTCTGCAGAAGGCCGTTCAAAATCGCCAAACCTCCAAACACACATGGGCCGGCCCTGACCGGGCATGATCGCACCGCGGTGCGCGCCAAACACATAAAGGTCGCCGCGATAACCGCCGCCATTATGGCTTGCTGGATCTCAGATGCGCTGCTGACCATCGAGGAAAATAGACTGCCTCTTGATCGCCGTGCAGATCAAACGCCATGTCAATCGGCACAAGCTCGCCGTCTTTCGTATAATAGTCAGTGGATGTCTTTTGTTCGAAAACGAACTTCTTCTCGTTCTCGCCAATGGGACGGTTAGCGCCTGTTACAGACTGGCACTAAGCAATTTCAGCCAGCGGTTCGATTATCTGGACATTAGGCGTGGGAGCCAAAAGGCTGAACCGCATAATACTGCAGTGTGATTTGGGGTTCGGTAGCTTTTTCTTTCGTCAAGGAACGACGACGATAGGGCTCGTGCAATTCACATAACTATTGCTGTGATTACGAGAATACCAATACCAAAAAGGGCAACTGCGAGCGGCACGATTAACACTTGTCCGTAGACGGACTTTGCATCCATTAAGCCGGTCCAAGTGTCCAGCGGTTTGCCGTGTTCAAGCGGCGAGGCTTCCTCTGGACCCGCTTGGCGTATCCCAATGCGAGCCACTCCGAAGTAGATTGCAGCGTAGAGAACCGAAACGACAATCATGAAGCGAGCTTCTCCGCTGCCACCAGTTGCAAGAGCAATCGCTGAGAAGAAAACGGCATAGCAAGACAGCATGGCGATCCACACATTCTTTGGAAGCTGAAACCCCTTGTGCTTGGGCGCCATTGGCGGCGCGGACATGGGTTGGAGCACACTTTCAAGAGCGTGCAATTCGGCGTCAAATTCTGCATCGCGGTCAGCAATTATGGATTGTTGTTCAAACATGGGGAAGGTTCTTTCCTGCTTTGGAGCCAGTCAGTCCATCACGGCGAAGGCTGATTCCGGTTAATAGACTATCGGCGATTGAGCGGGCTCTTGTTGCCACTAAGAGGGTGCCCTCCTGCTCGACTTCAAGCGAACGCAATGTTGCGTAGAACAGCGTGAGCCAGCGCTCGAAATGGAATTCGGTTAGGCCTGGGATGACCATGTGCTTTTGCATTGGGTTCCCCGAAAATTCACCGCTATTGAAAAGTACTGAGCGCCAAAACGTCTTCATCCGCTCCAGGTGCGGCGGCCAGTCGGAAATCCGCTCAGCAAAGATCGGAGCAAGCAATTCGTCTTGGCGGATCGCATCATAGAACGTCTCTACCATGCGTGAAATAAACCGTTCATCCACACCAAGGGCCTCAGCCTGGACGCGCTTGGCTTTGCGCGCAGCAAGGGCATGTTCACGGGACTGGACTTGAACTGTTGACATGGCGTTCTTCCGAATCAAATGCGGTATATGAAATACCTCTTAAATCCACTTGTGATTAAAAGCAATATATAATATACCTCTTTTAATGCAGCTCAATCTCCGCACCGACTATGCCCTTAGGATGCTTATGGCCCTCGCCGCCAAGGAAGAGGTTGTATCGATTGATTGGATTGCAGAACGCTATTCAATCTCGCGCAACCATTTGGCGAAAGTCGCGCAGGATCTGGCTGCGGCAGGCTTTATTGAAACAATTCGCGGCCGCAGTGGCGGCGTGCGATTGGCGCGTCCACCCGCTGAAATCAATGTGGGTGATGTTGTCCGTACGCTGGAGAATATGGAGGGGTTTGTTGCTTGTATGGGCGGAAAATCTGATTGCTCCATTGTTGGAGCGTGCGGATTGAAGGGCGCTCTTGGCGGGGCCCTGCAGGCCTTTCTGGTTCACTTGGACGGCTATACTCTTTCGCAAATCATGGGCCCGCGCACAAACCTTCTTGCAATGCTTGAGCCGGGCTAAACATTGCTGCGTCTTGTGATGCTCGGCATCCATCATTTTCCTATGCGCGAGAAACTCTATTGCCTTAAACGGTAGTTTTTACTAACATTGGGGCGTAGAGCGCAAGCCGCGCTATCGCCTTTCAATGCTGGAGAATGCAGATGTCACAGCCGCTTTTTTACCCGAATCGGATCAGTACGACTGCTGGTGATGTTATTGATATTTGCGCAAGTTCTGCCGACCCGGATTGCACGCTAAAGATAAGCCGGATTGGCAAAGCGCAGGTCAATGTTCTTGAAATGCCGCTGACTGTGGGGTCCCACTCGGTTCCGGAAGAGGCGGACCGCTATGGCTGTGATTGGCCCGCCGCCGGTCAATTTACAATCGCTGATGACTGGCAAACCGGCTATTATGACCTGGAGCTAAGCGCGAGCAATGGTGAGGCATCGCACCATTTTATTTGTGTGCGCAAAGCAGCCAACGCCAAGAAGGCCAAAGCGGTCATTGTGCTCACAACCAACACTTACGCCGCTTACAATTATTGGGGCGGCCGAAACTCCTATGCCCATGTAGATAAATTGCAACTGGGCGAGATTGACCCCGCAACTGCACGCGAATTGGCTTTGGGCGAATTGTCGTGCCGGCGTCCACTCGCGCAAGGGCTATTTGCCTCCCCTCCAGGTGCGCCGCGTTTGATCGCCGACACGGTCCGCGAAAAAGATGGTTTTCCTGCGTCAATGGGTATGGACTGGATCATGAAGCATCAACCCTCCTCCTATGATGGATCCGCCGGCTTCTTACGAAAATGGGAACATGTCTTCGTCGCATGGGCTGAAGAGAATGGATATGATCTGGACTATGTCACAGATCACGATTTTGAAAATCGTGAAGGTGTGCTTGATGGTTATGCCGTTGCGCTGCTTGTTGGTCATTCAGAATATTGGTCAGCCAAAGGCCGCACCCAGCTTGATGCTTTTGTCGAAGGAGGCGGAAATCTTGCCTCGCTATCGGGAAATACGGCCTATTGGAAAGTGCGTTGGAGCGATGATGGTGCAACCATGACTGCGCACAAATGGAATGGCGAGAAAAACGACCCTTTATGGAATGACCCTGAGCGCAGCCATGAAGCTACCCACCTATGGTCGCATCCTCAATTTGGTAATCCTGAGGCAACGACCTTTGGTTTGTCTTTTCTATATGGCGGCTACCACCGCCTCGCGATGTGCGCGGCACGCGGCGCGGCAGCTTTCACGATTTACGATGACGATCATTGGGCTCTGGAAGGATCAGATCTTTTCTATGGTGACCTGCTAGGCGCTGACGTTCCCTTAGTGGGATATGAAAATGATGGCTGCCCAATCCGCTTTGGCGATGATGGTTTGCCAGTGGCAGACGGCGGGCTTGGTGTGCCAGATAATCTGCAGATCATCGGCTTTGCCCCTGCGACCTTGGCAGAGAGCCCGCGCAGCAAATTTCCAGAGATGATCCCGCCTGAACAAACAGATGCGCTGGCAAGGATCGCATATGGAAATGATGATGAAACAACGCAGCAGCGCTTGATGCGCGGCCATGCCGTTATGGCTAGTTTTACCAAGGGTAAAGGCGAGGTGTTTAACAGCGGGACGACAGAATGGGCGCATGGATTGGCGGCTGGCAATCCTTTCATCGAAACCATCACGCATAATGTCTTGGCAAGGTTTGGTGCAGAAAGGGTAGGGATATGACGCGCACGATCCTGATAACGGGGGCATCGTCTGGGATTGGCTTGGCGACAGCAAAAGCTCTGGCTGAATCGGGCTTCAGGGTGATCGGAACAAGCCGCAGCGCAGCAACCGATACAGAAATATCGAACAAGGGCATTTCCATGTGCCAATTGGACGTCTGTGATGACGCATCAGTTTTGGCCCTGAAACAGCGGCTGACCCAAGCAGGCGCGATGCCAGATGCGCTTATTCTGAACGCTGGTTTCGGAATTTCGGGGCCAATCGAAGAAACTTCTGCTGCCAGCGTAACGGCCCAATTTGATACCAATGTAGTCGGCGTTCACCGCGTTATCCGGGAATTCTTGCCATCACTGCGTAACAAACGAAACGGTCGCATAATTGTGATTGGATCAATGTTGGGACGCTTCACAGTGCCGTTTCAATCATTTTATGCTTCGTCAAAAGCCGCTATCGCTACCTATACCGAGGGGCTCCGGATGGAAGTTAAGGAATTTGGCATCAAGGTTAGCCTGATTGAACCTGGTGACCACCAATCCGACTTTGCATCAAATCGCGATCGTCCGCAAAAGAGCCAATCCAGCCCATATGAACCGCAGTGCGGAAAAGCTCTCGCAATCATGGAAAAAAGCGAGCGCAACGGACCGCCGGCTAAGCGCGTTGCCGATATGGTTCATAGTGTTATCACCCACCCCAAACCTAAGGCCCAATACCTATGCATCCAAAACTCTGAACGGCGGTTGCTTTGGTTGAAACGCATCTTGAGCCCTGAGCGATTCGAACGATTTGTTCTACATGAATTAGGCTTTACTAGCTAGATTTATGCAGCAAAATGTCTGTAAAGCATCCGAGCGGCGTAATATTTAAATGAATGCTTTCAATGATATAAGGTTAAGTTATGCCTCTCCTCAGCACTCGCTTGACGTAAGCGTTAAAAGTTACTATTTACTAGCTTTCTATAGCAATAGAAAATTGGGAGATGGAAGATGGGTAAGGCGAAATATTGTGTTGGAACCGCGCTGGGGCTCGTCGGGCTTTGCTCTGCAGCAACGGCTCAAGACACGAATGCACAAGAGCAAGATTCTACCGTTGACAATCAAGTGTTTGGCGACATCATTGTAACGGCCCAAAAGCGTGAGCAGAATGTGCAGGACGTGCCTGTCAGCATCACCGCATTGAGCGGCGAAACGCTTTCTCAAATCGGCATTCAAGAATCGGAACAATTGGGTGAGTTCTTGCCCGGCCTAGAAATCAGCACATCGAGCGGCGAAGGTAGCCAGCTGATTTTGTTTCTCCGCGGTGCCGGACTGAATGATTTCAATACAAATAATTCTGGTCCTGTCGCGATCTATTCTGACGAAGTGTATGTCAGCTCGCCAGCGCTCACAGCTTTCCAATTCTTTGATACTGACCGCGTTGAAGTTCTCAAAGGCCCGCAAGGCACTCTTTATGGCCGCAATACAACTGGCGGTGCCGTCAAATTCATCACCGCTAAGCCAACTGCCGATTTGACAGCAAAAGCTTCTGCCAGTTACGCAAGTTTTGAAACAACACGTCTCGAAGCTGCTGTCTCTGGGCCAATTACCGATTCCATTCGTGCTCGTGTGGCAGTGTCAAAATCAGATTCTGATGGCTATGTGACCAATCTGGTTGACGGCGGATCCGAGAACGGTGTCGACACCTTTTCTTGGCGCGGCACAATTGACGTAGACGTTTCAGACAACTTCACATTGCGTGCCAATATCCATGGCAATGACGTTTCATCTCCAGCCTTCAAATTCAATCATCTAGGCTCTCTACCGGGCGGTGTTGATGCGCTCGGCTATAGCGGTCCAACCGATCCATTTGAGGGCGAATACAATCGAGATGGCAATGTCGATCTGTCATCCATCGGCGGTTATCTTGAAGCCAATTTGGAATTGGGTGCGATTACAATCACATCGGTTACAGCCTATGATGAAATTGACCGGACTTTGCCCGAAGAAACCGACGCCTCACCATTGGATTTGCTTTTCGTAAATTACGGCGTTGAAAGTGAGACGTTCACACAAGAACTGCGTATCAGCGGGGAGAGCGACAGGTTCCAATGGCTCCTTGGTGGGTTTTATCTAACCGAAGATCTGGCGCAAAACCAAACGGTCGACATCTTCCGTGAACTGCGTGCATTTACTGGCGGTGCGCCTGATCCCACAGGTGCCATCACCGGAGCGCCCATTTTGTTTGCGCGCTCCTTAAATGAGCAGAAATTGGAAACATTCGCGATCTTTGGGCAGGCGAGCTACGAAGTGCTTCCTGATCTAACCTTGACGGGTGGACTTAGGTACACAGAAGAAACGAAAACCTTCTCTGCCCTTGGCCAACTAGAAGATCCTGATTTTTTCCCTGGTCCCATCCCAGTTTACCAATCCACAGGTCTGCGGAACAAGGATGATGCCATTTCTTGGCGCGTCGCGCTTGATTATCAGGCTACACCAGATGTTTTGGTATACGGCAGTGTTGCCAAAGGCTTCAAAAGTGGCGGATTTAATGGCGGGTTCTTGTCGCTCGATCCGGTGGAATCTGCAGTGCAGCTTCAGCCATATGAACCAGAATTTTTGACCGCCTATGAAGTCGGTTTGAAATCGGATTGGCTTGATGGGGCCTTGCGTGTCAACGCCTCGATCTTTTACAATGATTTCTCCGACTTGCAGGTTTTCACTCTAGTGAACACCAATGCATTGCCCTTGCAAGTGCTCGACAATGCTGGCGGCGCCGACGTCTTTGGCATTGAAGTCGATACAACCATTTTCCCCACGGATGGTTTGCTCCTCAATATTAGCGCAGCCTATCTTGATAGCGAGCTATCGCAATTGACCAATTCGGCCGGCACGAGTTTTGATGGCAATCGGATCGCTAATACGCCTGAGTTTTCTGTAAGCGCATTGGCGCGTTATGACTTCGATATTACCGACAATGTGGGCGCATTTGTCCAGGGTTCTGTTGCGATGAAGAGTGACATATTCTTCTCAACTGAAAACAACCCAATCGTCAGTCAGGATGGCTATGCATTGGTCAATGCCCGTGCTGGCGTTAGCTTTGGCCAAGGCAAATACCGACTGTCTGTATTCGGTTCAAACCTAACGGATGAAGAATATCTGACCAACGTGACCGATCTTACCGACTTCGGATTTTATGGCAGATACTTCGGGCAACCTCGTCAAGTCGGTGTTGAACTCGCAGTCGAATACTAGAAACGAGTAAACGAGATGGGCCGGTCCCGTGCAGGGGTCGGCCCACTCCACTCTAAATCTCGAAAGATTTGTTTGACCATGAATCCCACCTCTCTCGCTTTTGCCTTGTTGATGTTTGTGGCGGGATTAGGGATCCCAGCTATTGCAGCTATGAATGCTGATGTCGGCGAAAGACTGTCAAACCCTGTCGCCGCGGTTTTTCTTATGGCGCTGGTGCTTTTGATTGCATCCAGCGCTTTGCTGGCCTTGAAGGGTATTCCCTCTTTAGAAGATATCCAAGCGATCCCAACGATGCGCTATGGCGCTGGCTTATTGTATCTTTTGTATATTGTGTCGATCACCATTGCTGCGCCGAAAATCGGCCTTGGCAATGCGATCTTTGTGGTCCTTTTTGGCCAATTGGTTGCCGCAACAACGATCGACAATTTTGGACTTCTGGGAAGCGATGTATCCCCTGTCGGCCTCAAGCGCATCTTGGGATTGGTGCTCATGGCGGTCGGTATTTTTCTTGCTGGCCAAGGCAGTACAGCAAGCACTAACAGCTAAAAACCCTCAAGGCGCCTGTTTGAACCATCGTTTCAAAAACATCATGCTGAAAAGAGCTAGAGCCGCTACGCCTGCGCACACAGCGCTGAGCGATGCCACGTTGGATGCCGTACCATCAGCCACCAATTCTCCTGCTGTGATGGGAGCAACTGCGCCGGCCATCAACTGCAGAAAAGGAACCGTTAGCGCAAAGCGTCCACTTGGTTCCGCATCAAGAGACAACTTCGTTTGGAATGGCAATATGAACATCCAAACAAAACTGAAAAGAAAGGTCGCTGGCATGAAGAAATTCGCCGGAAAATGCGTAATCTGAAGGATGTAGATCGCGATCACCAAAACGATCAGGGAAAGGACAAACAGGGTCGCAGCCGCTGGCAGGCGCGGCGCTAAAAATCCGGCTGAGGCAGCGCCAAACACCTGCACAACCAGAGATGCTGATACGATCAATTGAATATCCTGCGGTTCAATCCCAGTTTGCCTACCAATGGGTTCAATGAATGCCCAGATCGCAACAGCCATAACCATTTGAAGGAAAATCGCTGCGCCCCCGATTATGATCGCAGGAGATATTTTGAGGCCCTGACCCAAGGATGCACTGGGCAAAGTGGGCAGCGTTTTGGGCAGTTTAAAGCTGAGCAATACCGACACACCAACTAACAGTGCAATGGCCACATAACACCCTTTCCATCCCATCAGGGGAATGAAAAACAATGCAGCAGCCAAGACAATAAGAGCTTGGCAGATCGTATATCCCGCCATGAAATAGCCAGCCAAACGTTCAGGACGCGGCGTTCGGACCATCACCGAGGTTACCACCCAGAGAAGCGCGCCTCCCATCAAGCCAGCACATGCTCTCATTGCAGCAATAACATGATAATGGTCGGTTGCAGCACTGGCCAAATTGGCAACGAAGAGCCCAAGCGAACTCCAGAATGCGACTTTTCTTAAAGCGCTAGAAGGTAGCAGTGAGGTTGCAGCGATAATCCCGATGGCAAGTGCGAAAGCTTCTATTGTCACAAGCCTTCCGGCTCCGCGAAGGTCGACAATTCCCGCTTCTATCAGCGCGCCGATCGCGACGGGTTGAACGCCAGTAACGAGCAACGCCGCACAACCAGCGGCGAAAGTTGCAATGAGCTGGCCCGATGAAAACTGCGAAACCCGGCCCGCTGCAGCGTCCATCAGCTTGCAATACCAAGTGACGAAATAACATCTGGGTGCACGATCTTTCCTGCTTGCACATTCAACCCAGCCGCCAAATGGACATTGTCATTTATCGCTGCATCAACGCCCTTGTTCGCCAACTCAATAGCATAAGGCAGGGTCGCATTAGAAAGCGCGATGGTTGACGTTCGGGCGACGCAGGCGGGCATGTTGGTCACGCAATAGTGGACGACCCCATCGACTGTATAGACCGGATCATCATGCGAAGTTGGCTTGCTCGTTTCAAAACAGCCCCCTTGATCAATCGCGATATCGACCATTACCGATCCCGGCTTCATGCTTGCCACATGTTCGCGGGTGATAATCTTCGGCGCTGCAGCACCCGGAATGAGAACCGAACCGATGACAAGGTCAGCACCCTTAATTGCTTCGCTAATCGCAGCTTCAGTTGAGAAGATCACATTTGCGCGGTTTTCTAGCAAATTGTTTAATTCCGCCAAACGATCAATTGAACGATCAAGGATCGTGACATCCGCACCCAAACCGATTGCCATTTGCGCCGCGTTTAATCCGGCCACTCCGCCTCCGATAATTAGGACTTTTCCGCAAGCCACACCCGTTACTCCACCAAGCAAAACTCCCGAGCCGCCATTGGCGATCTCTAAATATTTTGCTCCGGCTTGGACAGACAAACGCCCCGCGACTTCACTCATAGGCGTTAGCAAAGGCAACCGGCCACTGGACGAGGTCACCGTCTCATAGGCAATGCAGGTCGCACCAGATTTGGC
>CALFEA010000204.1 GCA_937950385.1 uncultured Altererythrobacter sp.
CAATATGGATTTCCGCGGCCACTCGCTCAGAATGATCCGAGCCCGCCTTGCCGAAATAAGCGAGGGAGACGAGTAGAACCAGAATGACGGTAAAAGGCACCAGCGCAATACCAAATATAGCGAGGCGCAATTTGGAACGGATCGACCAATTGCCTAGCCTTTTGGCCAGCCACCCTTCCGCTAGCTCCGGCCCTTTTACTGGCTGAGATGTTAGTCCAAAATCATGCGTCAGAGCGTTCATAGTTAATCGCCGCTTGGTTTGGCGCGGCAGCACATCAAGTGCAAAAGCCGCTGGGAAATCAAGGGGAATGGTTAACGCACGGCGCTTAAACCAACATGAAAGCAGGGGCACCAAAACCTAAGGATGAACGCTTGAGGGTTTGCCCTAGGCTAGGCCTATTTAGTCTTTTTCAAATTTCTGCATGAACTCAATTCGGTTACCAAAAGGATCCTCAGCAAAGAAACGCACATAGCCAACCACGGGCTTCTCATCCTGCGTTTGAACGCCCGCGCTTTCCAGCTCCTGACGTAAAGTTGTCAAATTGCTCACAAGCAATGCTGGATGCGCTTTCCTCGCAGGAGAAAACTGAGGGTCGACACCGACATGCAGGCGTACACTGCCGCTTTCAAACCAGCATCCTTGTTTAGACAGATTGGCTGGCTTGGACACTTCGCACATCCCCAACAATCCGACGAAAAACGATCGCGCAGCATCCTCGCCTCCTATTGGAATTGCGATTTGAACATGATCAAGTCCAGTGACCTTCATTAAATCCGTTCCGCTTGAGCTACGGCATCACTGGCACGAAGCGCGCTAAGGATGCGGGTCAAATGCGCCAAATCCTGCACTTCCAAATCCATTTCATAGCTGGAAAATGGCGGGTCATGCTGAACGTGTTCTAGCGTCTTCACATTGGCCAGATTGTGCCCAAAAATACCGGTCGCCTCTGACAAGGTGCCCGGCTTATCATACAGCGTCACGCGCAAGCGGCCCAGCGCACCCTGCGATCTTTTGCCCCAAGACAAATCGAGCCAATCATAATCGACCCCATTGGCGAGTTCCAAGCAATCAATCGCATGGACCTCAACACCCTCATGCGGCTTGCGCAGGCCTACGATCCGGTCGCCGGGTACGGGGTGGCAGCAGGTCGCAAGCTGAAAGCCAACCCCCGGCGTTAACCCGCGAATTGAGATCGCCCGTTCGCGCTTGGTCCAATCGGCATCCTCGTCGAAATTGGCAGTGCAGCCGGGGACCAAGGCCTCCATCACTTCGCGGTCTTCAATTTTGGCCGCGCCAATGGCAAACATGAGGTCTTCCTCATCCCCCATCTCCAGCCGATCAAGCGCCCCTTGGATCGCTTTTTTGCCAATTTTTGCTGGTACTCTATCTGCAATTTCATCGAAGAGCTTGCGGCCAATCTCAGCGACCTCAGCATGCTCTTTTAGCCGCACAGCCCGCCGGATCGCCGCGCGCGCTTTACCAGTCACGACAAAGCCCAGCCACGACAATTCGGGCTCAGCGTTTTGTCCCTTGATGATGTCGACAACATCGCCATTGTTCAACTGTGTGCGCAGCGGCATGTGGCGGCCATTGATCTTGGCCCCCAATGTTGCCGCACCCAAATCAGTGTGGACGGCAAAGGCAAAATCCACCGGCGTTGCGCCGATTGGCAATTGGAACAATGCCCCCTTCGGCGTGAAGGCGAAAATGCGGTCTTGATAAATCGCCATGCGCGTATGTTCGAGCAGCTCTTCGGCATCATGGCTGGCATCGACAATCTCGATCAAATCGCGCAGCCATCCCACCGCGCCATCGGCACTGTCTTCTTGTTTATAGGCCCAATGAGCCGCGAGCCCGAATTCGTTGCGTTGATGCATATCGCGGGTGCGAATTTGCACCTCAACCCGCATGGAATTTTCATACATGAGGGACGTATGCAAGCTGCGATAGCCGTTGTTTTTGGGCGTTGAGATATAGTCCTTGAACCGGCCGGGCAGGAATTGCCATGTCGTATGGAGGATGCCCATGGCGCGGTAACAATCGGCCTCATCCTCGCAGATAACGCGGAACGCCATAATATCGGTGACCTGCTCAAACGACACATGCCGCTCAGCCATTTTGCGCCAAATGGAATAGGGGTGCTTTTCGCGGCCCGAAACCTCAACCGTCAGCCCCGCTTCGGCCAGTGCTTGCTTCACCGCCAGTGCAATTGCATCAACTTGCCCGCCATCTTGTCCGCGCAGTTCAGCGAGCCGGTCGCTGATCGTTTTGAACGCCTCTGGCTCCAATTGTTCAAAGGCGAGCAATTGCATTTCGCGCATATATTCATACATGCCCACGCGCTCTGCCAAGGGCGCGTAAATATCCATGGTTTCGCGCGCGATCCGTTGGCGTTTTTCCGGCTTTTTGATGAAATGCAGCGTGCGCATATTGTGCAAACGGTCTGCCAGTTTGACCAGCGAAACGCGGATATCTTCAGACATGGCGAGCAGGAATTTGCGCAAGTTTTCTGCCGCACGCTCATTTTCCGGCATCGCTTCGATTTTGGACAGCTTCGTCACACCGTCCACCAGCCGGGCGACCTCTGGGCCGAAATTGGCCTCAATATCCTCTATCGTGGCCAGCGTGTCCTCAACCGTATCATGCAGCAGGGCCGTCATGATGGTTTCTTGGTCAAGCTGAAGATCGGTCATCAGCCCTGCAACTTCGACCGGATGGCTGAAATAGGGATCGCCGCTGGCGCGTTTTTGCGAGCCATGCTTTTGCACGGTGTAGACATAGGCGCGGTTCAGCGCAGCCTCATCAGCATCTGGGTCATATTCCAAGACCCGTTCCACAAGTTCATATTGGCGCAGCATTATGAGTGCGAATGTGCGGCGGAACGCTGGGCTTTGCAAACACTATTATCGAAGCGCGTTTTGGACTTGTCAGCTCCACACAGCCTGTGGCGGCAGGCTCATCAAAATTGCGTCAATATTGCCGCCGGTTTTCAGGCCAAACAACGTGCCGCGATCATAGACGAGATTGAACTCAGCATAGCGGCCGCGCCATTCCAATTGCTGCTGCTTATCGGCAGGCGTGAATTCGGCATTCATCCGGCCTCGCACAATCTTGGGAAAGATATCGAGGAAGGCTTTGCCGACATCCTGGGTGAAGGCGAAATTACGGTCAAAGGCTGCTGCATCGTCGCTGGCCAAATGGTCGTAGAAAATCCCGCCGACCCCGCGGTGGCACTGGCGGTGCGGGATGTAAAAATAGTCATCCGCCCATTTCTTGAACTTGTCGTAATAGGTTGGATCATGCGCCGCGCAGGCGGCACGGAACGCAGCATGAAATGCCTCGGTATCCTCTTCATAAGGGATCGGCGGGTTAAGGTCCGCCCCGCCCCCGAACCAAGCCTTGCCGGTCGTTAAGAAGCGTGTGTTCATATGCACTGCGGGTACATGCGGGTTCGCCATATGCGCCACCAGCGATATGCCCGTGGCAGTAAAGCCGGGATTGTCAGCATCCGCGCCGTTGACTTGAGCTGCGAAATCCTTGGAGAACTCGCCTTTTACAGTGGATACATTCACGCCCACCTTTTCAAACACTTTGCCTTTCATCAGGCCTTGGACACCGCCGCCTGGATCAGCGTTCCCCTCTTCCTCGCGCTTCCAAGGGGTGAAGGTGAAACTGGCATCTGATCCCGCTTCGCGTTCGATCGCCACGAATTCGTCACAGATTTGGGTACGCAAATCCTCGAACCAAGTTTTTGCAGTCAGTGTTTGGGGGCTAATATCTGTCATAAACACGCTATTGCCAAAGCCCGCGCGCTGGGGCAAGTGAGACGAATGGTTCCCGTTTCGTTCACATCCAATAGTCTGGCGGCACATTCGCTTGATTTTTGCGGAGAGGAGATGGTTCTCCTCCCTTCGAACGCAATGTTCTGGCCGCGTGAAAACGCGCTGCTGGTGGCCGATTTGCATCTGGAAAAGGGCAGCTTTTACGCGCAGCACGGCCAGATGCTGCCGCCCTATGACAGCCGCGAAACATTGTCCCGTGTGGCGTCGGCCTTGAAACAGACAGGCGCCCAGAGGGTCTATACTCTGGGCGATAATTTCCACGATGCGCATGGGGCGCAGCGTCTGGAAGAGCACGCGGCGGGCATGCTCGATGCTCTGGTCAGAGCCACAGATTGGGTCTGGGTGACAGGCAATCACGATCACAATTCAGAAAACCGCACCGCCGCTCCAGGCGGAACCGAGTTAGAAGAATTAGAAATCGCTGGAATGGTCCTGCGCCATGAGGCCAAGCGGGGAGAGACCCGCCCAGAACTTTCCGGGCATTACCATCCCAAGCTTCGCCTCAAAGTGCGCGCGCGGCACATTGCCCGCCCCTGCGCCGTGGTCAGCTGCGATAATGCGGGATCAGGCCGCATGATCCTGCCCGCATTTGGCGCTTATACCGGCGGCATGGATGCTGGCGATCCAGCAATATTGGACGCCCTACAACCAGCGGAAACGATCACCGCAATGGTGGCGGCAAAGGCAAAACTCACACGTTTTCCTTTATGGGCAGCAACCCCCTAGCGCTTCTGCGCTTATCGCCCTATGTAGCGGGTTGAAGAATCAAGGCTAAACAGGAGATACCCAATAGCTCGTCCACCTCGTCGTTCCATGCAACCGCCCAGAAAAAGCGGCCCGCGCTTCGACCAATTAATCGAATCCGAAAAAGTTCGCGTCATCGATCATGAAGGCGAAAACCTCGGCACAATGTTCACCAAAGAAGCGATTGAGCAAGCCAATGAAGTTGGCCTCAATCTGGTGGAAGTGTCCCCGAATGCGGACCCACCCGTGTGCAAATTCCTCGATGTAGGCAAGCACCGCTATGAGGCTCAGAAAAAAGCCAACCTCGCGCGCAAGACGCAAAAGACCCAAGACATTAAAGAGGTCAAAATGCGCCCCAACATCGACACGCATGATTATGACGTGAAGATGCGCAATGTGAACAAGTTCATCGATAATGGCGATAAGGTGAAAGTCACCTTGCGCTTCCGTGGACGCGAAATGGCGCACCAGGAATTGGGCATGAATTTGCTCCGCCGGGTGCAGGATGACACAGTGGAAACCGCCAAGGTCGAAGCCTATCCGCGCCTTGAGGGGCGGCAAATGCTGATGGTTCTTTCGCCGAAATAGGCAGAACCTGCATTATGAAGTTTTAAAAGGGCGCCTGATTATGGCGCCCTTTTCTTGAGGCTTGAAACTACCGGAGCATTGCGCGCTCATATTAATGGTGAGTTACTTAAGCAACACAGTTCGACAAACGACATCTCAGCATCGACTGATACCATTGCGCGGTGCCCAGACTTCAGTAAATATAGTCTATCAAACGCTGCTATTCTTTTCTGCCCCCCAATGCATGCGGAATTGTATTAGAAGCGCCCTCTAGAGATTTCTAAATAAGGCATTTGAACATGAAACGCACGATACTTACGGTCATGACAGCCAGCGCTCTTCTCTCGGCGGGCACTGCCGCCATTGCGCAAAGCCAGACCGTGCCTCAAGCCGCTGTTCAATCTGCCCCCCAAACAGCGGCGCAATTTGTGCGTTTCATCCCTTCCAAAACCCCTATTCAGCACCGCATCGATTATGCGGTCTGGGATGATGCAATGAAAAATCTGGTCGTATCGATGGGGCCCTCGCTTCGCAAAGCGGCCGCGTCTGAAGTGCAAAACTTTGGTTCGCGTCGCCGCTATGGCAGCAATTCACGTTACCGGCTGGAGGGGACGCGCGTCATGTTTTCCTTCCTTGATGCAGAAGTCATCAGCAGCTTTACCGAATATCGCAAGGATCTTGAGGCAACCGCCAATCAGCTCAATATCAGCACTTTGCCGCGCAATGAGCAGCTGGCCTTTTGGACCAATCTGCACAATGTCGCCCTGGTTGAACAAATCGCCATTGCTTGGCCCACGCGCCAACCGCGCGACATTAAAATTGATGGCGTAGCTTTAGATGAAGCCCGCTTCATTACGATCGGCGGCGTGGCGATGAGCCCGAAGGATATTCGCACCCAAATCGTCTATCCCAATTGGTCTGATCCGCGCGTTATTTACGGTTTTTGGCGCGGTGATATTGGCGGTCCATCGCTGCAACGCCGGGCCTATAATGCCGAAAACCTCAAGGACACATTAGAACGCAGTGCACGCGAATTTGTGAACTCGCTGCGCGGCACTCAGAAAAATGGCAGCACCTTGGCAGTGTCAGATATCTATACCGAAGCTGCGCCCTATTATTTCGCCGATTTTGACCGCGATCTGCGCTCCCACCTCGCCATTTATGCTAATGTCGAAGTGCAGCAAATCCTTGCCGGCACAAGTAAAGTCGATGCCTCAATCTCCGAGCCCGACATTGCCGATTTGGCCGGCGGCGTTCGCGAGCCTAGCTACACCAATATCACCTCTGATGGGGCTGCAAAGCGGTTCCGTATCCCGCAAAGCATGGCCCAATTGCTGGCTCAGCGTGAGCGCAAGTTTGATATTATGGAGCGCGAGGGCGTACGCACGGGTACTGTGACTTTCAGCCCTATCGAACTGCCCGGCGAAGACCCCAAGGCTGACGAAGTCGAATAGCAAGAGGTGCAGGCCGCGCCTCTGCGGCTTGACGCCTTCGCTTCAATACGGGAATGACCGCGTCTAGGGGGAATTCCGCAGCCATGCCCAATCGTATCAACGCCAGCACTATTGGCCGTCTGCTTGGCCCCGCTATATTTGCGGTCACCGCGCTGACGCAGGCACCTGCTGGAATGCCGCAGGAAGCATGGCTGGTCGCCGGGCTGGTTGTGTGGATGGCAAGCTGGTGGATGACCGAGGCTGTGCCGCTGACCGCGACTGCCCTGCTCCCATTTATCATCCTACCGTTCAGCGGGGTATCGAATGCCAAGGAAACCGCGGCGAGCTATTACTCCCCTATTCTGTTCCTGATATTGGGCGGCGCATTTGTGGCATTGGCGATTGAGCGCACGGGTTTGCACCGGCGGCTCAGCCTCGCAATCTTGAGCTTTGTAGGCAGCGATGGCGGGCAAACGCGGCTGCTGCTGGCATTTATG
>CALFEA010000205.1 GCA_937950385.1 uncultured Altererythrobacter sp.
CAATAAGTGACGGGGCGTGAGATCACGACGGTTTTGCCTTCGCGGTCGAGTTTTGCAGCGACACGGTCAGCCGGTGGGCAGGATGAGCAACCTTGGCTGGTGAACAATTCGAGGAAAACAGGCTCTGCAGAATTTGCTGCAGCTGTCTGTGCAGCGGTTTCGCTGCTGACGATCACAGTGCCAGCGGTCATCGCGGCGACAACGCCGATAAGCGGGGCTAGAAATTGTTTAGACATAAGGGGCGCTTTCAATCGCGATGGGGCAGGCAGAAATGGTTTCTACCCAGTCATTCGCTGAAAATGGCGCTGAGGTTACATCAAGATTGGGAAGGCTTGTCCGGCAGCAATCAGAGCCAGCGCGCATGCTGATACGAGCGCAAAACGCGCTGCATCGGGCGCATGGGCCGCTTTTTGGCGGGTGAAAGCGATTGCTTTGGACATGTTTTCACCCTTGCGGACAAATCCTAAGGAATTCTTAATGTTAACCCTGATCTGCGCCCGCTAAGCGGCTTAGGCGAGCAATTTGGGCATATGCATGCTGGCGCAATGAAAGCCGCCGCCCCCTGCCAGCACTGCGTCGGCGGGCAGTCCAATGGTACGCCGATCTGGGAACAATGCAGCGATCGCAGCGACAGCGGCATCATCCTGGGGCGCACCAAAAATGGGCACAATGACAAGTTTAGAGGTGATGACGAAATTGGCATAGCTGGCCGGTTCAACTTGACCACCGCGTTCGATTTTTCCGGCGCTGGGAAAACGGCTGACTTTTAGTCCGAAGTTGAGCGCTCTTGCCGCCGCATCAGCGTAAATTGTAGCATTGGGATCATCTTTCCCGCTTGCCTCAGGCACAGCCAAATGCCCCTCGCCAACAAACCGCGCAAGATTGTCGACATGGCCATCCGTGTGGTCATTCATCAGCCCCTCGCCCAGCCACAATATGCGGGTGAGGCCAAGGTCGCTGGCCAAGGCCGCCTCAATATCAGCGCGGCTCATAGTGGGATTGCGATTGGGATTGAGCAGGCATTGCTGCGTCGTAACGGCCAGCCCCGTCCCATCTGTATCAATCGCGCCGCCTTCCAATATCCAATCGGATTGCGCCACAGGCAAGCCCGCATCCTCGGCCAAATCGGCCCCAATGGTTTGGTCGCCTGCCATCAGATATTTGCCGCCCCAGCCATTAAAGCCAAAGCGCATCGCGAGCGCGGAACTATCGCGCGAAACCACAATTGGGCCCGTGTCCCGGAGCCAAATGTCACCATATCGCTGGCGCTCCAGCACAATTGCCTCGTTCACCAATTCACCCGCGCGCGCCATATTCACCGCATCGCGCACTACCAACCGGGTCTGCTGCCCGCTCTCAGCAACGGCATTGGCAAAAGCGGCGATTTGCACTTGGGCGCGGGCAAGCAAATCGCCGGGCCATTCCTTAGCCAGATGCGGAAAGCCGATCCACAGCCACTCTTGCGGTTCCCATTCTGCATTTAAGCGGGGAAGCGTATCAGAGGCCATAAACCGGCTTTCCGTTTTCAGTTAAAGGGTAAGCGTATCAGCAGCCGCCATCTGCTGCAGCGCAGCTTTCATCGCGGGTTGCTTTAAACTCATCGCCTTCGTTCCAATTGGGCCAGCTTGCGCTTTCGGCAAGCATACGGCCAATGCGGTAGTACAATTGCAAATCGCCCATCACGCCGGACCAGTCCCACTCTTCGTTGAACTCATCCTTCGGCCCGTGATAGCGATTGTCGCGGTAGTCCTTGGCCACTGCTGCGCCTGCATCGCGCCCACCGTCGACCAAGTCTTGCCCGCCATTGATGTAGAGCATTGGCACGCCCTGCTTGGCAAAGGCGAAGTGATCAGAGCGGTAATAATAGCCCGCCTCTGGATTTGGATTGGGTGTCATAGTGCGGCCATCGGCCTCAAGCGCGCCCATCATAAAGGCATCGAGCTCAGACTTGCCGGGGCCAACCACGGTGACGTCTTTGGCGGGGCCAGCGACTTGAAACGCATCCATATTAATGCCGCCCACTGTTTGCGCCAAGGGGAAGACGGGGTTGCTGGCGTAATAATATGCGCCCAGCAGACCGGATTCCTCTGCCGTTACTGCAAGGAATACCAGGCTGCGCTTAGGCGCGCCTGCCTTGCCGTGCGCTTCTGCCAAAGCGACCAGAGCCGCTGTGCCAGTGGCATTATCAACCGCGCCATTGCAAATGTCATCGCCATCGGGCGCCGGCGTGCAGCGGCCAAGGTGATCCCAATGGGCTGTGTGCATGACATATTCGTCAGGCCGTTCAGAGCCCGGCAGCACGCCGATCACATTTTGTGATTTGAAAGTGCGCATATCGTTTTTAAAGCTGGTGGAGGCAGTGAGGCCCAATTCCATCGCTTTGAAATCTTCTGTTTTTGCAGAAGCCATCAATGCGTCCAAATCTTGCCCTGCGGCTTTTAGAATTTCGCGTGCTTTTTCCTTTTGCACCCAGCCATTCATCGTTGTCATCGCAGGCGGATTGTCGCCGCGTGCGGGATAGGCTTGCGGACCGGACCAGCTCGATTCAACGACATTCCAACCGTAAGATGCTGGCTCTGTATCATGGACGATAATCGCCCCTGCCGCGCCTTGCTTGGCGGCTTCTTCATATTTGTAAGTCCAGCGGCCATAATAGGTCATGGCGCGGCCATTAAACGGCCCTTCTAGATCTTCATTTTGCCAATCCGGATCATTCACGAGAATGACCACGGTTTTGCCTTTGACATCCACGCCTTCGTAATCATTCCAATCACGTTCGGGCGCATTGATACCGTAACCGACAAACACCAGTTCGCTGTCTGTGAGCGCGGTTTCAGCGTCTTCGCGGTAAGTTACGCCGACCCAATCTGTGCTAGGGGTCAAGGCCATGTCTACGCCTTCGCCCTTAATCGTAAGCGGCGCGTAATCCTTGCCGGTAATTTCAACCAGCGGCACTTCTTGCACCCAGCTGCCATTATTGCCCGGCTCAAGGCCAGCGGCTTCGAAACGCTCGGTCAAAAGCGCGACGGTTTTTGTCTCGCCTTCGGTACCCGGCATCCGGCCTTCAAACTCATCGCTGGAAAGCGTGCGAGTGATATCCTTCATGGTGTCTTCTGACAGCTCACCGGCGGTTACTTCAGGGATATCCATCCCGTCCATTCCGGTGCCGCCGCTGTCGCAAGCCGCCAGCGCCAACGCGCTCAAGCCCAAAATTGCAGTTCTAATCATGGTGTGAAGCATCCTCTTCAATATTTATGGGAGCCTCTTTGCCTTACCTCTGCATGATGCGCAACTTGCACCTTGGGCCAAGCAGAGGCAGTGAAGGCAGATGGCTGAAATAACCCTCAAAGA
The DNA here is from genome assembly GCA_937950385.1 of uncultured Altererythrobacter sp. Classification (GTDB taxonomy): domain Bacteria; phylum Pseudomonadota; class Alphaproteobacteria; order Sphingomonadales; family Sphingomonadaceae; genus Erythrobacter. The sequence goes on from CALFEA010000205.1 coordinate 3,352, forward strand.
CTGGCAATCGGCCTTACAGCGCGCGCGAGGTGAAGCGCCGTTTTTGGCGCGGGCCTTGGTGCGTCAGCCGGATCTGACGGATTTGCTGGAGCGTGGCGAGCATGAGGCGGCGCTGGAATGGGCGCGAGGCGCGGGTGCAGGCTGCGAGGATGCTGGGGCCTCTTTGCGCCGCGAGCGTCTGGCATTGGCGACCGCTTTGGCAATTGGGGATTTGGCAGGCGCTTTCTCGCTCGAACGGGTGATGGCAGAGCTTTCCAACTTTGCGGACCGCGCGCTTGATACAGCGATTAAAGAG
>CALFEA010000206.1 GCA_937950385.1 uncultured Altererythrobacter sp.
GTCACGGCGTCATGCACAAAGGCAGATATGTCTTTTCCTTGTGCTTCTTCCCAGACGCCCGGCGTCACAGCGGGAGGGGCAAGGACATGGAAATGCACATTTCCGTCGCCTAAGTGGCCAAAGCAGGCTGCGATTGTGCCAGAAAACTGTGCTTCCACAGCCGGGCTTACCTCGGCGATAAAGTCAGGCATTGCGGCAACCGGGACAGAAATATCATGCTGCATCGCGGGGCCAATCGCACGTTCCGCCGCCGAAATTGAATCGCGCAAATGCCAGAATGCCTCTGCCTGTGTTTCATTGCTGGCGATCACGACATCGCTGACAAGCTCGTCTTCCAAAGCTGCGCCAAGAACTGTTTCTACCGCTTCTTTAAGAGCGTCAGCGTCTGCGCCGGCCGTGACAAATTCCAGCAATGCGTTCCATGGATGCATTTCCTCCAGCGGATTGCGCGCATCCACTTCATGATTGAGCACCGCTTCAAGGCAGTGGTGGGGCACGACTTCAAAACCCTCCAGCGCATTTGGCAAAGCGCGCTGGCAATTGACTAGCAAGCGGCGCGCATCGTGAATCGATGACAGCCCGGCCCAAACCACAATCCGCTCCCCAATAGCAGGGATAAGGCGCAGCGTTGCCGCGGTGATTATGCCCAAGGTTCCCTCTGACCCGATCAGCATTTGCTTTAAATCGAACCCGCGATTGTCTTTTTTGAGCGCCGTTAGCCCGTCAAATATTTGTCCATCCGCTAGCACAGCCTCAACTCCCAAAACCTGGGCGCGCATCGTACCATGCCGCAGCACTTGCGTGCCGCCAGCATTGGTGGAGATCAGTCCGCCGATGGTGGCTGAACCTTTCCCGCCAAGTGTGAGGGGGAAGCGCAAATCTTTGGCCTCTGCCGTCTCGTGAAGGTTTTGTAAGATAACGCCGGCATCACAGACAATGGTCTGGCCGCTCGCATCAAAGGCGCGAACAGCGTTCATTCGGCGCAGCGATAATATAACAGACGCGCCGCTATTATCTGGCGTCGCGCCGCCAGACATGCCGCTGTTCCCGCCTTGCGGCACAATCGGCACAGCATGCTCTGCGCATAATTTTACAAAGCTAGCGACTTCGCTTGTTGAAGCGGGTGAGGCCATGCCCAATGCTGTGCCAGTATAGCGCCCGCGCCAATCGGTTAGCCATGGCTCGAGCAAGTCAGGATCGCCGGTAAAGCCGCGCGGGCCCAACAATTCTAAGGCGGCGGCAGCAAAGTTCGTTTGGTCTGTCATCGCGGCCGCCTATGCCACAGATTTACGGCGGGATGCCAGTGCGCAGGTGGAAACTTGTCTTGCGAAAACTTGTATTGAGAAAAAATCCAATTAAGCCTTGGTTCAAGACCTGATGCTAATGAGCAATCCACACATTGCCTTGAAAGGGTCCGATAGGGGCACTCAAAACTGTAAAATCATGAATTCTTTGATCGCCTCACTTGCGCCTTTAGCGCTGATGCTGCCCTTTGCAGGCGGCGGCGAAGCGCGCATGGATAGCGCGGTCAATGCTCCGGCGGTCCAAGATGCGGGCGTTTGCAATAATCTTGATCCGCGCAAAGCAGCGCAGATGGCGCAAAGCGATGGGATCGTTGAGGCCAAAGGCATTGAAGCGGAACAAATCTCCAGCCCTATTTTCAATCAAACCCGCATTGAACGGCGGCTGATTATCCGCATCGCCCCGCAAAGCGCGCGGCAACGCAGCAGTTTGGTCGCGGATCTGCCACGGCAGGCGCCGACCAATAAATGGGTTGAGCGCAAGATTGGCAAATGCCTCCCGGTATCACGCATCGCCGGTGTGCAAACCGGTAGCGGCTCAAAATTGCTGCTCTATTTGCGTGACAAAAGCATCATTAGCCTCAAGCTGGAAAAATCATGCAGGGCGCGCGATTATTACAGCGGCTTTTATGTAGAGAAGAACAAGGATGGCAAATTATGCGTTGACCGTGACAAGCTTATGTCGCGTTCAGGTGCCAAATGTGAAGTTGAACGGCTTCGTCAATTGGTCTCTGTCCAAAAGTAACCTGCACCGGCGGGTTAGCTGCCTGTTGGCAACATCGCCGATTTCTTGACTTAACCGGTACTTTGCGCGTAGGCGCACCTCCACAAGACAGGGGCGCGAAAATAGGCGTCCAACTCGCAGGCGTGTGGCCTGCCTCAATCCGGACATTTATACGCTTATGACTTTTGCCGACCTCGGCCTATCCGACAAATTGCTTAAAGCCGTCACAGACGCCGGCTACACAGAGCCCACCGCCATTCAAGCAGAGGCGATCCCGCCCGTCCTCATGATGAAGGACATTATCGGGATTGCGCAAACAGGCACGGGTAAAACCGCCAGCTTCGTTTTGCCGATGATCGACGTTTTGTCGTCGGGCCGCCGCCGCGCACGCATGCCGCGTTCGCTTATCCTAGAGCCAACCCGCGAGCTTGCTGCGCAGGTGGCTGAGAACTTTGAGAAATACGGTGCAAACCACGATCTCAAAATGGCGCTGCTAATTGGCGGCGTGCAAATGGGCGATCAGGTGAAGGCTCTGGACGAGGGCGTGGATGTTCTTATCGCGACGCCGGGCCGTTTGATGGATTTGTTTGAGCGCGGCAAGATCATGCTCAATGGCTGTGAATTGCTCGTTATCGACGAGGCAGACCGGATGCTCGACATGGGCTTTATTCCCGATATTGAATTCATCTGCTCAAAGCTTCCTGAGAACCGTCAAACGATGCTGTTTTCGGCAACGATGCCGCCGCCGATTGAGAAACTGGCGAAGAAATTCCTCAGTAATCCCAAGCGCATCGAAACCGCGCGGGCGGCGTCGACCAACAAAGACATCACCGCCTTTAAAGTGCCGGTAAAAGCGCGCCAGAAACGCGATACGCTGACATGGCTCTTGCGCAATGATCTGGTCGAGACCGCGATCATCTTTGCCAATCGCAAGACGACTGTGCGCGATTTGAACAAGAGCTTGTCCAAGGCCGGTTTTTCCAGCGGCGAAATTCATGGCGACATGGATCAAAGCAGCCGTTTGAGCGAGCTTGAACGGTTTAAATCCGGCGATATCAATATTTTGGTTGCCTCTGATGTGGCGGCACGCGGGCTCGACGTTAAGGGCGTATCCCACGTGTTCAACTATGACACGCCGTGGCATCCCGATGATTATGTGCACCGGATCGGCCGCACAGGCCGCGCTGGGGCCAAGGGCCGCGCATTTACCTTGGTTTCCGATGAAGATGCTGAAGCAATCAGCAATGTCGAAAAACTCACCGGCAGCAAGATCAACGTTTTCGGTAAAAAAGACGTTCGCGTTGAGATGAAAGAAGCGCCTGAAAAGAGCACACCGAAAAAACGCGATATGCGCGGTGATGAGCCATCTGAACAGGCTGCTGAGGGCGAAAAGCCAGCACGCAAACCGCGCCGCAAACCAGCTGAGAAACGCGCTGAAGAAAGCGCTCCACAAGTAGCAAAAGAGACGAGCAGGCCAGATGAGGCCAAACGAGGCCAAAAGCGAGACGCCCGTGAAACACCTTCAGATGAAGGTGCCGTAGAGAAGCCAAAACGCAGCCGAAAACCGCGGGATTCCGATGACAATGAACCGGCAAAAGCTGGCGAATGGAATGGTCCGAAACCCGGCTTTCTGGATGTTGGATTGGGTTAGTCTACTGGATGGGCCTGCTGCGGATCCTTGTGATGATTTTTGGCGCCGTGTGCTGCGTCATCGCTCTGGTTCATGTCGCTTACGGCCCTTCATCCATTCCCGGTTCCGTGCCCGTCAATGCGACGATGGACAGTGAGGATCGTTTCTATTCTACCTTATTTTTGGGTTTTGGTGCCGCGCTCATTTGGAGCGCCCAAGACTTGATCGCTCGGCGGGGCGTGTTCCACTGCTTGCTCGTGGTCTTCTTTTTGGGCGGAGTAGCGCGGATTATCTCAGCGATAGATGTTGGCCTGCCGAACCAGCTTTTCCAATTCCTAGGTCTGGTCGAATTGACGTTGCCTATCATCTTCTATTTCTGGCTTAAGGCTTTGATTAAGCGAGCGTAACAAAGCTGTCGATCACGCGTTTTGTGCCGTAATCTTCAAATTCAATTTCCAGCTTATTGCCCTCTTGGCCTGTCACCACGCCGGAGCCAAACTTGTCGTGGTTTACTTGCGCGCCGATAACTATGTCGCCGCGGGGTTTAGCAGCAAAGCTGGCCGCTGAGCGCCCGCTTTCACGTATATTTCTGTTGGGCTTTGTCTGATAGCCGATTTCCAAAGCCCGCTGCCATCCGGGCCCCCGTGTTTGCGAGCGGGAAGTGGAGACATGCGCAAAGGGGTCTTCGCTTTCCGACCAATTGGCGCGCCACATGCTCTCGCCGCCTGACATGGTGGTTTCGACATCCACATGATCTGCGGGCAATTCCTCGATAAAGCGTGAGGGAATTGAGCTGGTCCACTGGCCATAAATCCGCCGGTTCGCCGCGTGGAATATCGTGCATTTCTTGCGGGCGCGGGTGATCGCGACATAAGCGAGCCGGCGTTCCTCTTCTAACGAGGCAAGTCCGCCTTCATCGAGCGAGCGCTGCGAGGGGAACACACCTTCTTCCCAGCCGGGCAGGAAGACATTGTCGAACTCCAAACCCTTGGCACCGTGCATGGTCATAATGGTGATTTTCTCGCCATCATTATTGGCTTCATTGTCCATCACCAGCGCGACATGCTCTAGAAAATCACCAAGCGTTTCATACTCTTCCATCGCGCGGGCGAGTTCCGACAGGTTTTCTTGGCGGCCAGCGGCTTCGGGCGTGCTCTCTTTCTGGAGCATGTCATTATAGCCGGTTTCCTCCATCACAGCGCGCAAGAGCTCTGCTGGGGATTCGACCTCGGCACGGTCGCGCCAAGCCAAAAACTGCCGCATTAGCGCGCCAATCGTGGTCGCAGCGCGCTTGGGCAATTCGTCACTATCTGCCAGTTGGAGCGAGGCAGCGGTCAGCGGCTGGTTTGTACGCCGCGCATGCTGGTGCATTTTTTCCAGCGTCTTTGCACCAAGCCCGCGTTTGGGTTGGTTATAAATCCGCTCAAACGCCAGATCATCGCGCGGCTGAGCGATAACGCGGAGATAGGCGAGCGCGTCGCGAATTTCAGCGCGTTCGTAGAAACGAAAACCGCCAATGATGCGGTAATTGATCCCGATCTGGATGAAGCGATCTTCAAATTCGCGGGTCTGATATTGCGCGCGGACAAGGATTGCGACCTCGTCCAAATTTGCGCCTTCGCCCTCTAGCCGTTCAATCGCCTCGCCCACGCGGCGTGCTTCTTCAGGTGCATCCCAAACGCCGGTGACTTGCACTTTGTCGCCGCCATTTACTTCGGTCCAAAGAGTCTTGCCCAACCGTTCCGAATTGCTCTGAATGAGGCCAGATGCCGCGCCTAAAATATGCGGAGTGGAGCGATAGTTTTGCTCCAGCTTCACCACTTTGGTGCCGGGAAAATCCTTTTCAAACCGCAGGATATTGGCGACTTCTGCACCGCGCCATGAGTAGATGGATTGGTCATCATCGCCGACAACGCAGATGTTCTTATGGCTTTGCGCCAGCAGCCGCAGCCACAAATATTGGACAGCGTTTGTGTCCTGATATTCGTCGACCATAATATATTTAAAGCGCTGCTGATATTGCTCGAGCACCTCGCGGTGCCCTCGGAATATATTCAGCACATGCAGCAATAGATCGCCGAAGTCGCAGGCGTTGAGCGCTTTCATTCGGTCTTGATAGAGCCCGTAAAATTGCTGGCCGCGTCCATTGGCGTAGGTTTCATTATCGACCGCATCCAAATCGGCAGGGTTCAGACCGCGGTTCTTCCACCCGTCAATCAGCCCTGCCAATTGCCGCGCGGGCCAACGCTTTTCATCCAGATCATGCTCGCGGATTATCTGCTTTAAAAGGCGCAGCTGATCGTCCGTGTCGATAATGGTGTAATTGCTTTGCAGGCCGACAAGCTCAGCAGGACGGCGCAGCATTTTGGCGCAGATTGAATGGAAAGTGCCCAGCCACGGCATGCCTTCGACTGCATCGCCCATATGTTTGCCGACACGCTCGCGCATTTCGCGCGCGGCCTTGTTGGTAAAAGTAACGCATAGTATTTCGCT
>CALFEA010000207.1 GCA_937950385.1 uncultured Altererythrobacter sp.
ATGGGCGAGCAAACTGGCTATAATGATGTCGGCATTCTAACCGCGCCTGATGGGTCGCGATATACGGTGGCCGTGATGATCGGGAATACGAAAGCGCCCGTGCCTCAGCGTATGGATATGATGCATGCCGTGGTCGCTGCAATTGCCGAATATCACGGAAGCTAAGCGGGCGGATCCACCCATTTCATCACGCCGCCTGCAATCGGTGTCCACCATCCCGTTTTAATACCCGCCGCCGCCAGAGTGTTGCTGGTCCATTGATTGCATGTATGGCCAAGGTGATAGGTTTGCGGTGTATCGTAAAATACGTCATGCGCGCCGTATCCATCATAGACTTCGCGCGCCGGAGTTGCGGCTGGGATTTGATTTACGATGATGCGCACCAAGGCGGCATATTCGCTTTCGCTAATTGTCAGCTCGCGAAAGTCATCGACGGGCATGGGCCGGACATAATGGGCGATATGTAACAGGCCATCACCGCCGAAAGCGGCACCAATGGCTGTGTCCAAGCTAATCTGGCTAAGCGTTGGCGTGTTGAGAAACACTTCGCGCTCGCCAAAGCTGACCGAGACATGGGTGTAGGGGCGGTTTGGATTGTCCAAATCGCTGGCTGGGAACAGGCCGCGCCAATCGTGCTGCGGCGTAACGAGCGGCATGATGATACCGGTGTGCACATCATTGGTCTCAAGCATAATTGTGATGCCTGTCTCAGGTTCCTCCCAATCAGAATTGCGCGGAATGCTGGAGCCGATCCAAGCGGATAGGAAGAAGGCGGCGACTGTTATCGCTAGCGCCGTGCCGATCCATTTGATCGCAGAGATTACCGTTTTTTGCGCAGCCACAATATCGACCAATCCCCATTGATAAGACGGGCCGAAAGGCGAAAGCCTTGGCGCCGGTAAGCGCGCCGCACATCAGGTTCTTGCGTGGCCAAAAGCCCTGCCAAAACCAGATGACCCCCTGGCGTTATCGACTGTGCAAAACTGGGAGCAAGATCGACCAGTGGCCCTGCTAGAATATTGGCGAGCAGCACATCATACGGCCCGCGCGCTTGCAGCAATGGGTGCTCCATCCCGTCTGCAATCACCATTGTGAGTGCACCCGTTTTTGCTCCCATTTTCATACCGTTGAGCGCGGCATTATCTTCGACCACGCCGGTACAAACCGGATCAATGTCGGAGGCGGTGGCAAGCGCGCTTGGCCATAGTTTCATCGCTGCAAATGCGAGCAATCCTGTGCCTGTCCCAATGTCGGCTATATTCCGCGCTGCCACGCCTCCGCTGCGCATTGTATCGAGAATTTTGAGGCATCCAGCGGTGGTTTCATGCTGGCCCGTACCAAAGGCTTGACTGGCGGGAACGCATAGATTGACTGCGCCTTTTTGGGGTTCGTGATCCGGCGTGTGGACGTAAAAACGCCCGGCTTGAATGGGGTCGACGCCTTGCTGGCTGAGAGTGAGCCAATCCTCATCAGGCAATTGTTCGGCAGTGAAGCTGGGCGGTGTGCCGCTAAAAAGCTGCGCCAAGGCCCGCGTTTGTTGATCGCCAGGCTTGCCCGGATACCATGCCTCTAAAACCCAATCATCGGGTTTATCCTCGGCAATTTCGCGGCCTGATATAACGAGGTCATAATCCCATTCCTCCAGCGCATCATGGGTAAGCAGCGCCTCTTGCACAGCCGCCTTTGGCGCAAATCCGGTGAGTTTCCAGCTGGTGCTCATGGTGTCTTGGTCTGCTCTTTCAAAAGGCGTTTTTTGATATCTTCAACCTTGCCCAATGCATAGTCCTTGCACGGCGTGTCGCCCGGCGCGTTCTGGATTAGCTCACCTGCCTGCATGCGTTTCAACATTCGGCTGTGCGAGGGATGCGGGGTGAGCAGCAGGCTGCATCCCTGCCGCTCAAGCCGTTCAAGCCGCGCCAGTCCCGTGCGATATTCGGCCAAATATTGCGGGTGATCGGAAAACTTATAATCATCGCGGCTAACGGGCGAAAGGCTGTCGGCATAGACGATTGTCTCACACCGCTCCTCGCATTCCTGCCAATACCAAGTCAGCGCACCGGGTGAATGGCCCGGCGTTTCAATCGCGCGAATAGACAGGCCGCTTGCACCTAGCCCTTTGAGAGAATTCAAAATCAGACCCATTCGGACAGGCGCCATCGGTTCGTGCATTCCGAATTGAGGGTCACTGGGCAAAACTGTGCCTGTCTCAAAGACTGGAGCGATTTGCTTGCGTGCCATTACCGATGCACCAGTGGCCTCTTGAACTTTCGCATGACCGCCCACGTGGTCAAAATGCTCGTGACTATAGGCTAGAAATTTGATTTCTTTGGGATCGACATCCAGCGTTTTGATATTGCGCAAGACAGTCTCAGCGCCTTTTTCGGTTCCGCTATCAATGAGGATATGCTCACCATCACCAAGGATCAAAATCGATGAAATCCCGCAGGTTCCGACGTAATATGTATTGCCGTATATTTTGAAGGGCGGGGCGGGTTTGTCCCATTTGTCCCACGGTTCACATGTGTCGAGGAATGCTTGCTGATCGGCTGGGATTGCGGGTGCCACGTTTTCCGCATCAGTCACAGCAGGTGTCGCGCAAGCAGCAAGCAGCAAGGGCAGGGCAATCAGAACTCTATCGAACATAGCTGGCTCCATTTGCGTCAATGACTGCGCTGGTCATGCTTTCGGGAGCATCCAGCGCGCAAAATGTGATGATGCTGGCAATCTCATCTGGCTCAGCCACACGGCCCAGGGGAATATCGCGCAGCAGACCTGCCCCGCCTCGGCTTTCCAAATAATCGCCCGCCATCGCCGTATCGACAAATCCGGGCGCGACCGCAAAGCTGGTGATCCCCTTATTCGCATAGCCGCGCGCAATGCTTTTGTGCATGGCGACCATCCCGCCCTTGGCGGCTGCATAATGCCAATGATCGGGTGAATCTCCGCGGTGGGCGGCGCGGCTGGCGACATGAACGAGGCGTCCCTTTTGGCCAGTCTCTAGCCAATGGTTCACAGCAAAACGGCTCAGCTGCGCAGCGGCGGTTAGATTGATTCTGAGCGTCTCTTCCCATTTGTCGAGCCATTCAATGTCAGAGCCGCCAACCGGATTGGGATCAAACAATCCGGCATTATTGATAAGCACATCAATTGCACCATCGGCCTGTTCCAATGCGCTTTGCCATAAGTTTTGCGGAGCAATCGGTTCTGCAAAATCCGCCGCTATGGTGTCTGTTCCGCCAGATTTTGTTGCATGGCCAATGACTTGCGCGCCGCGCGCTTCAAGAGAAGCCTTGGCTGCTGCGCCGATTCCTCGGCTTGAACCGGTAAGGAGGATGCATGTCATGCAATGCTGTATCCGAAACTTTGCATGCTGTGTCGAGCGTTTCAGTGATATAGCCGGGTTGCCACAGACGGTGAACGCGCTAAGTGAAGAAAGAACTGGGGCAATTTTAAAAAGAAGCGCTTAGAATTATGGCAAACAGACCTCTCTCGCCGCACCTTCAAATTTGGAAATGGGGCCCGCATATGGCGGTTTCCATTTTGCACCGTGCCACGGGCGACGGCATGGCTGTCATCGGGCTTGGCGTGCTGGTTTGGTGGCTGGTCGCTCTGGCGAGTGGGCCGGATGCCTATGCCAGCTTTACCGGCTGGATGTGGGCGGATCTTGGTGCGCTTGAATGGAGCGGGGCAGCTGTTGTCGGCTCGATTGTTAAAGTGCTTTTGAAGATTGTCACAATCGGTTTGAGCTGGGCGTTCTTCACCCATTTGATGAGCGGCTTGCGGCATTTCGTGCTCGACATTGGCGCCGGCTATGAGCTGGACACAAACAAAATGTGGTCAATCGCATCGCCGATCATCGCCATCCTTCTGACATTGGGCTTTTGGGCCCTCATCCTCTTTCGTTAAGGGCTGAATATCCATGGGTAACGGAACCTCCATCGGAAAAGTGCGCGGGCTGGGCTCGTCGCATCACGGAGCGCATCATTGGTTGCTGCAACGCTTTACAGCGGTCGGCAATGTGGTGCTGATGGGCTGGCTTGTGACAAGTTTTGTCCTGCTGCCGAACATGAATTATGACACGGTCAGCGCTTGGGTCGCCTCGCCTATATCTGCAACCGCAATGGTGCTGCTGGTGATCAGCGTTTTTTGGCACGCGCGCCTTGGTTTGCAAGTGGTGCTCGAAGATTATGTCCACGATGCTGGCACGAAATTTGGCCTTTTCGCTCTTCTCAATATCGCTGTCTTTGGCGGCGGCGCATTGGCAATCTTTAGCGTTGCCAAACTGGCTCTTGGAGGAGCCGCGTAATGACTGATACTTCCGCTTATAAAATTGTCGATCACACCTATGACGTTGTCGTTGTCGGTGCCGGTGGTTCGGGCCTGCGCGCAACAATGGGCGCAGCAGAAGCTGGGCTGAGAACGGCAAATATTTCCAAGGTTTTTCCCACGCGTTCGCACACTGTGGCAGCCCAAGGCGGCATTGCTGCATCGCTGGGAAATAACTCGCCCGATCACTGGTCATGGCATATGTATGACACGGTAAAGGGTGCCGATTGGCTCGGCGATCAAGATGCGATTGAATATCTTGCCCGCGAAGCCCCGCAAGCCGTTTACGAGCTGGAGCATGCGGGCGTGCCTTTCTCTCGCAACGAGGACGGCACGATTTATCAGCGACCTTTCGGTGGTCACATGCAAAACATGGGCGAAGGGCCGCCGGTTCAGCGCACCTGCGCCGCAGCGGACCGTACTGGTCATGCCATGCTGCACGCTTTGTATCAGCAAAGCCTGAAATATGACGCGGATTTCGTCATCGAATATTTCGCGCTCGACCTGATTATGAAAGACGGCAATTGCGTTGGCGTGATCGCGCAGTGCCTTGACGATGGCGTGATCCACCGCTTCCGCGCGCAAGCCGTTGTGCTGGCAACCGGCGGTTATGGCCGCTGCTATTACACAGCCACATCTGCACACACTTGCACAGGCGATGGCGGCGGCATGGTTCTGCGCGCTGGATTGCCATTGCAAGATATGGAGTTCGTGCAATTCCACCCAACCGGCATTTACGGTGCGGGCGTTTTGATTACAGAGGGCGCACGCGGCGAAGGTGGCTATCTCACCAACTCCGAAGGTGAACGCTTTATGGAGCGCTACGCTCCATCGGCGAAAGATTTGGCAAGCCGCGACGTCGTCAGCCGCTCTATGGCGCTGGAAATGCGCGAAGGCCGCGGACAAGGCCCAGAAGGCGATCACATTCACCTGCACCTCGATCATATTGATCCCAAGGTTCTGGCAGAACGTCTGCCCGGCATCACCGAAAGCGGCAAGATTTTCGCAGGCGTCGATCTGACGCGGCAACCTTTGCCTGTAACGCCAACTGTGCATTACAATATGGGCGGAATCCCCTGCAATTATCACGGTCAAGTTGTCGCACCTAAAGGCAAAAACCCTGACAGTGTTGTCGGCGGATTGTATGCGGTGGGCGAGGCTGCCTGTGTATCCGTGCATGGCGCGAACCGCCTCGGTTCTAACTCGCTCATCGATCTCGTGGTGTTTGGCCGCGCGACCGGCCTGCATTTGAAAGAGAACATTGTCTCTGGCGCCAAGCAGGATGAGCTTCCTGCCGACAGTGCGGATATGGCATTGGGCCGTCTCGATCACTTCCGCTATGCCGATGGCGCGCAATCGACCGCGCAAATTCGCGGCGAAATGCAGAAAACCATGCAGAAACATGCGGCCGTTTTCCGTGATAGCGAGTTGATGGCAGAGGGCGTCAAACAGCTCACCGCAATCAACAAAACGATGCAGGACATTAAAGTCACTGACCGTTCACTGATCTGGAATTCCGATTTGATTGAGACTTTGGAGCTCGACAATCTGATGGCGCAGGCCTGTGTCACGATGACTTCTGCTGAAAACCGCAAGGAAAGCCGCGGCGCGCATGCCCACGAAGATTTCCCTGACCGTGATGACAAAACCTGGATGAAGCACACCTGTGCCACGTT
>CALFEA010000208.1 GCA_937950385.1 uncultured Altererythrobacter sp.
GCATCGGTATCGGCGGGGCGCAATTCAGCGAGCCGTGTTAGCGTGGCGCGTGCCAATTCAGGCGTGGCAAAAAACATATAGCCATCGCCGCCTTGAAAGCTGACTTCTGGCTCTAGCGTGATGCCAGCGCGCACAAACCGCCGTTTTGCCCATGGGGATAGCGGCCAGCCAAGCCGGTCGGCAAAGCTATCCGGATGCGCGCCGCGGCCCATGCTTTCGCCATGCGTGTTGAAGATCAATGCGGCAACATCAGTGACGCCGTTCTTTTCCATGGCTTGCGAAAGGCGCCCTTGGAGCCGTTCAATCGCAAGGCTGGCTGGGATTTGCCCGACAAAACGGCCAGCGTCTGAAAAGCCGGTTTGGATCGCGACCCGCCCACGTTTGCGGACATAATCTTGATAGATCGGCTCTGCCAGCAGCGCATCAAGGAAGCGCCCGCCATGTTCCAGCGCGCTTTCGGTTTCAAACAGGGGCGAGACATCGACCTTGTCTTCAATGCCAAACAATTTGGAGAAATACAGCGCGGCCAAAATGGTCGAAGGCTGCTCGCATTCGGCAATCAACATGCGGATCGGCGCGTCGGCATCCACATGTTCCAAGATTTGCGCCATGGCGAGAAATTGCCGGATTGCGGTTGAGCTTTCGATGGCAAGCGCGGCGAAATTGCTGCGCAGCGGCTGCACTTCGGAAAGGATTTGGCGCAAGGTTGCCATTGCGCCTTTGCTGCCAAGGTCCAACGTATTGTCAGGATCGATCCGGCGGCGGATTGCATTGTGCAATTGGCTGGAATTGACGCGGAAATGGATCCAGCCCATGCCCAAACCATCGGCGCGCATGGCGCTGGCCAACGTTTTGAGCGCAATGGCTCTGGCTTGGTCTGATGATGCCGCTCCTGTTTCCAAAGCTTCGATCAGCGGCGTGAGCGACAATAGCTTGGCCGGATTGTCTGCGGTTAGCCGATTGGCTGCATCTGACAATGCTTGAGGATTGCTAAGATCAGCGGAGAAATCAGCGGCGCGGTCTTTGGCGTATGCCAATGCCTCGCGCAAAGTACTGAGCAACGCGTGGCCGCCATCAATCGCTTCCAATTGCGCGGTATAACGCCCCAATCGCTGCGCTTTTTCAGACAGACGAAAGCCGATGGAATCAAACCATTTGATGTCGGTGCGCCCGTCCATGTCATATCCGACCCAGCTGGCGAAACGAAATGGCAGGGGTTTAAGACCGTGCCATTGTTCAGGCCATTGGCCAGCGGCATGGCCCAGCAATTCGCTGACGATCGTGTCGCGCGCATCCTGCGCATTGGCCATGGCATCCATCGCGCGGCCATGTTCGTAAGCAAGCGTAACCGGCTCGCGTTCTGAGCCTGTCACGCACACTTCTGCGCCAATCTCGCCTGCCTGACTTGCGCCCTTTGCCACTGCTTCGGATTGGGCCGGGGTCAACAAAAACGTTGGGTGGGCGGTAAAGACCGTATGCAGCTGAGGGCGTTCCCATTGCGCTGCAAATGCATCATAGCTGGGCGTGTTCAAACTGCCGGCCAAGGCTGCGGAATTGCTGGCCGGATCAACCGGTTCAACTAGCCTGCGCAGCCGTTTGGAGCGGGCTTGCATGGAGGCGCATTCTAGCTCTGCAACCAGACCTTCCAAATCATCGAGACTAAGCTCACCGCCCTCTAGCCTGCGCGAAATATCGAGGCCCAATTGGAACACCGGATTGAACAGCGGCGTTGTCTGGGTTTGGCTGTGCAGTCCTTTCAGGCGCTCCATCAAATGGTTGATAGTCTTCATGATGTTAGCGCCGCCGCTTCGTTGGCCAAAGCGGTTACCATCACGGGATCAATCGCGCCGCGCGGGGCAACCCAGCTGCCGCCAACGCAAAGCACGGGATCAAATCCAAGCCAATCGGGCGCGTTCTGCAGATTGATACCGCCTGTGGGGCAGAATTTTGCACCGCCAAATGGGGCTGCGAGTGCTTTCAAAGCCGGAAGGCCGCCCGCCGCCATTGCGGGGAAGAATTTAAAATGGCTCAGCCCCAAATCCATGCCGCGCATAATATCACCTGCATTGGCTGTGCCAGGCAGAAACGCGGCATCATTGCTGATGCAAGCCTTTGCCAGCGGCTCTGTCAGCCCAGGCGATACGATAAACTCAGCGCCAGCCTTCAGGGCCGCATCCAATTCGCTTGGATTGGTTACCGTGCCAGCACCGACCACTGCGCCGGGCACCTGCTTCATCGCAGCGATTGCCTCTAGCGCGGCAGGGGTGCGCAATGTCACCTCGAGTGCAGTCAGGCCGCCTGCAACCAATGCCTGCGCCAAGGGCACAGCGTGCTCGACATCATCGACCACAATCACAGGGACGACAGGGGCCAGACGCATGATAGCTTCGATGTTCATTTTAGGATTCCTTAGAGCTGTATTCTTTTACAAAAGCAGCGGCTGCGCCGAGAAGGCCAGGCTGCGGGTGAGTGACAATTTTAACCGGGATGCTCGCCATTAATTGCTGATAGCGGCCTTTAAAAGTGAAGCGCTGGGCAAAGCCCGATGTCTTCAATGTTTCGCGGATACGGTAGCCAAGCCCGCCAGCAATCACAACGCCGCCGAAGCCGCCATGCGCTAGCGCTAGATCACCTGCTACGCTGCCCAAAGCGAGGCAGAAGCGGTCAACTGCGGCGGCTGCAAGGCTGTCTTCGCCGCCATTTTCTGGACCAGCTGTGCCCTTGGTCCAGATTGTAATGTCATCAACCTCTGCAACCGCGCGGCCCTCCATCGCGGCCAGCGTTTGGTAAATCTCCACGATGCCGGGCCCTGATACGACCCGCTCAACTGAGACGCGGCTATGGGTTTTTCTTAGGCGGGCGAGGATCGCGTCTTCGATGGAATCGACGGGAGCGAAATGGATATGCCCGCCTTCTGTTGCATTGACTTGATATGATCCGTCTGCGCTGCGGTGGAAATGGGCCACGCCGAGGCCTGTGCCGGGGCCAATCACACTGATTGTGCCGGTTTTGGCAAGGGGTATGTCGGGGCCGGTTAGGTGGATGAAATGCTCATCGGAAAGCTGGGCTGCGGCATGGGCGACCGCTTCGAAATCATTGACGATGACATTGCGCTGTGTGCCCATTTTGGCATTCACCAAGGCGGGCCTGATAGTCCAAGGATTATTGGTAAAGCGGATGACGTCCTCGGTGATCGGACCCGCAATAGCGAGCGCCGCATCGCTGGGCAGGCTGCCGCCTTTGCGTGATTTGTAATCTTCCCAAGCGGTCTGGAAACTGGCGTGATCATCTGTGTGCAATGTGATCGGCTCATCCAGAGTGATCGTGCCGGTGTCATCCACTGTGGCAATCGCAAACCGTGCATGGGTTCCGCCGATATCAACCGCGACCAGCTCCATTTAGAGCCCCGCCGCGCTGAGCATGGCTGATCCGCCTTGTTCCGCTCCATCCGCACCTGTGCGCAGCATAGCGAACATCTCGCGCCCTACGCCAACCTCGGCAGCAGGGTCGGGCGCGGGCGTGCGCGCGGATAAATCGGCTGTGGTGGAAAGCGCGCCAGTCGCTGCGCAAACCCGGACAATATCGCCATCTTGCAGCAGCGAAAGCGGGCCGCCGCCCAGTGCTTCGGGCGTGATGTGAATGGCGGCAGGAACCTTGCCCGATGCCCCGGACATGCGTCCATCTGTGACCAAGGCAACGCGGTAGCCGCGCTCTTGCAATACGGCGAGCGGCGGGGTCAATGCGTGCAATTCCGGCATGCCATTGGCACGCGGACCTTGGAAGCGAACGACAACCACACAGTCGCGTTCAAGCTCTCCGTCTTTAAACGCCTGCGTAACCGCCGCCTGCGTTTGGAACACGCGGCACGGCGCCTCAACGGTGTAGCGATCTTCGGACACAGCAGAGCTCTTAAAGCACGCGCGGCCCAGATTGCCAGTCAGAAGCTTCATACCGCCATCATCTTGGAACGGCTGAGATGCGGGGCGCAGCATTGTGTCATCGCCCGAAGCGCCCACTTCGCGCCATGTCAGTTGCTCAGCCTCATCAAGCGCGGGTTCTTTGGCATATTCGGATAAATCGCTGGTACCAACGGTCACAATATCGCGGTGGGCTAGGCCTGCTTCCAGCAATTCGCCAATGACATAGCCCATGCCGCCTGCTGCGTGGAAATGGTTCACATCGCCTGATCCATTGGGATAGACGCGGGCGAGTAGCGGCACTGCGCTGGAAAGCTCGCTCAGATCATCCCAATCGAAAATCACGCCCGCAGCGCGCGCCATTGCTGGGATATGGATCGCGTGATTGGTGGACCCGCCGGTGGCAAGCAAGCCGATGGCGGCATTGATAATCGCTTTTTCATCAACGCATTGCGCAAGGCTGCGCTCTTGGGTTCCCGACAATTCGGCCAAGCGGTGAACCGCGCACCGGTCTAGCTCTTGGCGCAATTTCGTACCTGGCTGGATAAAGGCGCTGCCCGGAATATGCAGACCCATCATCTCCATCATCATCTGATTGGAATTGGCCGTGCCGAAAAATGTGCAAGTGCCCGGCGAATGATAAGAACCAAGCTCGCTTTCGAGCAGAGCCGCGCGGTCAACCTTGCCTTGCGCATATAGCTGGCGGGTTTCCTGCTTTTGCGCATTGGGAATACCCGATGGCATGGGTCCAGACGGCATGAAGATCGCGGGCAAATGGCCAAAGCGTAATGCGCCCATCAGCAAGCCCGGCACGATCTTGTCGCAAATGCCAAGGCATGCAACCGCGTCATACATTTGATGCGACAGCGCAACGCCGGTGGACATGGCAATCACATCGCGGCTGAACAATGACAATTCCATGCCATCCTCGCCCTGCGTAACACCGTCACACATAGCTGGGGTTCCGCCAGCAACTTGGGCGGTCGCGGCTTGTTCGCGTGCGTAGACCTTCATCCTTTCGGGATAGCGGCCATAAGGCTGATGCGCAGACAGCATATCATTATAGCTGGTGACGATGCCAATGTTTGGCCCGCGTCCAGCTTTCATCGCGGCCTGATCTTCGGTTGCGCCGGCATAGGCATGGGCAAGGTTGGAGCAGGACACGCTGGATTTCTCCGGCGCGCGATCCGCTTCACGCTTCATCAGTTCAAGATAGCGTCCTCGGGGCCCGCGCGACTTTTCGATCACACGCTCGGTCACTTTGCGGATAGTGGGATGAAGATTACTCATCGTGCCAGCTCACTCCATCACGTTCAGCCAAGGCAATGGCGGCATTGGGCCCCCATGTTCCGGCTGCATAAGGCTTGGGCATCACGCCCTCTTCTTCCCAAACGCTGCGGATCGCATCGACCCATTGCCACTGCGCCTCAACCTCGTCGCGGCGCACAAACAATGTTTGATCGCCTTTCATCAGATCGAGGAGCAGACGCTCGTAAGCGATCCGGCGATGCTGTCCGACAAAGGCATCGGGCATCGCAATATCAAGCGGGACAGAGCGCAGCCGAGTGCCGTCTTGATCAAGGCCAGGAACCTTGGCCATTAGCGACAGAGTGATATTCTCCTCTGGCTGAATGCCGATTAAAAGCTGGTTGGGTTGCATCAGTGAGCATGCGCCTGAACCGTCAAAGATCGAATGTGGTACGGGCCTGAATTGCACCAGAATTTCGGTTACGCGTTCGGGCAGGCGTTTGCCTGTGCGCAGATAAAAGGGCACGCCTTTCCAACGCCAATTGTCGACA
>CALFEA010000209.1 GCA_937950385.1 uncultured Altererythrobacter sp.
CCAATAAAGCTTCGGGCGAGCACAACAAGGAATGAGCCGAGCGGCAAAACCATCATCAAACTCGATGGCCGCAGACCCCAAATGGCCTGTGATGTCGCCTGTCCGTCAAACGAGGAAGGCAGCGCAAAGAAGCTTTCAGTATTGGCTAGACCGAGCACGACCAAGCCCAGCAGGAAGAACCCCACTGCAAGACCGATATAGAACGGCCGCCGAATTTGCGGCGTTGCCCGTTCCTTAATCCGGTTGAATTTGGATTTTAGCTCAGAAAACATACCCGACCGATAATGTCAGCCGGTAACCTTCACGCTGGCGTGTAAGCTCATTGCTGTTTGATTTGATATATTTGGCTTCGGCTTCAACCCGCCATTTTTTTGGCCACCACAGCAGCTCAACCTCTGGGACGATCAACTTGTCTTTGCGGCGCTCGCCGGTCGGCGTCAGGCGCCCATCGAACCGTGTGTTCAGATATTCCAGCGCAGGCCGGACCCGCAAATCGGGCGTGATCGGATGGGTGTAGGCGGCCTTTGCCGATTGCCGCGAATAGCCTCGACGCGGATCATCGGATGTGATGCTCTCATGCCGCAGGTCAAAATTGATGTAATTGTAGCGGCCCAAACGGTGGCGATACCCAAGGTCAAACCGGGGGCCATTGCCTGTGGTTTGCGGATCAGAGCCATTGTCATATTCACGCTCGCGCCAGCTTGTGCGAAGGCGAAAGCGGTGCGCGCGCACAGGTTCAAATTCAGCCCGAATTGAGCCTTGGATCTCATCGGTATCCGCTGATTCCGCAGTGGCCAGATCATCGTAATATCGGCCGCGCAATTGCACTTCCCAATCCGAACCAAAATCCTGCTCTACATGGGCGGTTATGCGGTTGCGGTTGGTGTCCGAGCGCCCTTCATCCAGGCGCAGCACTTCGATGCGGTCCGCCTCAACTCTGAAACGCGTGTTGTCATCCTGAAGGTTTAATCCCACTTGTCCGCGCACAATAAGGGCATCGCCATCGACGACAATCTGTTCATCCCTTGTCGCAGTTTCCGCGCTGATTACGCCAATTTCGGCACGCGCTGTTGGCTCAAGCGTCCAGCCGCCATCTTGGGCAATGGCCGCCTGCCCCATCAACAGGGCAATTGAGAGGAGCGCTAAACGGGCAAAAGCGAGAGTCCGCGCGCGGAGAAAGACGGGTAAATCATTCATGCCCGTAGTATTACCGAGCAAGCGTAATGGAAATATTAACGTTAACGCGAATTTACCAAACAAAATTCACGGCCGTTTCACCGCCGTAAAAACCACGCGGCTGCCCCGGCACAAAGCCAGTTTATAGTCGCGCGCAATCGCGCAAATAAAACTGCGCACTACCGCTCTGTATTCGCGGCATTTTCTTCAACATATTCTATAAGTTTTACGGCAATATCTTCGCCGCTCGCTGCTTCTATGCCTTCAAAACCGGGCGAAGAATTCACCTCAAGAACCAGCGGGCCGCGATTTGATCGCAGCAAATCCACGCCGCAAAAGTTAAGATCAAGGTGCTTTGCAGCCAATTGCGCGGCTTTTTGTTCTGTTTCAGTGATCTTAACCGGCTGTGCGCTCCCCCCGCGGTGGAGGTTGGAGCGAAACTCGCCGCCGGCGCTCTGCCGCTTCATGGATGCGATCACTTCGCCGCCGAGCACAATGCACCGAATATCCGCCCCGCCTGCCTCTTCGATAAACTCTTGAACGCAAACCGTGACCCCTGCGCTCAGCAGGGTTTCCAATGTGGATTGGGCCGCATTAGCGCTCTCTGCCAGCGAAACGCCAATCCCGTGTTTTCCCTCAAGCGTTTTGATCACAAATGGCGGGCCGTTCACCGCGGCAAGCGCGGCCTCGGCTTGCTGCGGATCACTGGCAAAGGCGCTCAGCGGCGTTTGCAAACCGTGCTTTGCGAGAATTTGCAGGGTCTGCCATTTGTTCCGGCTGCGCCCAACTGCAAGGCTGCCGTTAAGGGTCCAAACATTGCCCAGCTCAAATTGGCGCAAAACGGCCAGAGTGTGATCGGTAATCGGCGCGCCAATCCGCAAGGCCGCCGCATCATATCCGCTCAATTGCACGCCATTGCAAAGGACGGACGCAGCGCCATCGCCAGTGACAAGGACGCATTCAGCCGGGTTGAAGCCATCCAAAAAATGGCCGCGGCTGCGGGCAATATCTGCCAGCCGTTTGTAGGAATATAGGTTTGGATCGCCCATAAGCAGCGCAATTCTCACCATATTTCTCCTAGCATTCTTTCCGGTAAATCAGCTGCTTGCAAACCATAAGCGCAGATCGCAGGCAAGGCCAAATGCCTCGCCCGTCTACGCTCATCTAACCGGTCATCGCCACCTTTCCAAACTCCGATGGCCGAGCGCACATTTTCCTACAGCGCGCAAAATCTCTAAACAGGAGATCAGTATAATGCTTTTGCTGTTTCGAGGCGCGAAGGTGACAAATAAGCTGTGACACCCTTTGTCCGTCACCCTTGTAAATTTTTACGCAAACTGCTGTTATCTTTGATAAATTATTGCCAAACCGAAAGTGACACGGTGTAACCTTAGTCACCTTTGCCCATCAAAGCTGAACGCATGGGCGCAAAGATCACTATTGCTACTGCTAAGTGCCGAGCGCGCGCTAGCGGCGTAATTGAGCACAATAACTCGCCTGAACCTTTTAAAAAAAGAGCATCCTTGTCCATGACCAAAATTTCCGCCGCCGCCCAAGATATCGCCAAGCGGGTAGAGGTGTTCGTGCGCGAAACCATCGCCCCTTATGAAAGCGACCCGCGCGGCAAAGGGCACGGCCCGAGCGAGGAATTGGCGAATGAATTGCGCGATAAGGCCCGCGAGGCGGGACTAATCACGCCGCATATCAATGATGATGGCTCACATCTCACTCACCTCGAAACCGCTCTAGTGTTTCGCAAATGCGGCCTTTCGCCGATTGGCCCGTTGGCCTGCCGCATCGCCGCGCCGGATGAGGGCAATATGTATTTGCTGGGCAAGGTCGGCAACGCGGATATCAAGCGGCGCTTCCTCGATCCGCTGGTGTCAGGCGATGCGCGGTCTGCCTTTTTCATGACCGAACCGGCGGAGGAAAATGGCGCGGGCTCTGACCCCATGCTGATGAAAACCACGTGCCGCCGCGATGGCAATCACTGGCTGGTGAGCGGACGCAAAGCCTTCATCACAGGAGCAGACGGCGCCAAGGTTGGCATCATAATGGCGAAATCTGAGGAAGAGGATTCCAAAGGCGGCGCCTGCATGTTCCTCGTCGATCTGCCCGATCCCGCCATCAAAATTGAGCGCGTGCTCGACACCATCGACAGCTCCATGCCCGGCGGTCATTCGGTCGTGGCGATCGACAATCTTCGCATCCCCGCTGATCAAATGCTGGGCGAGGCAGGCGAAGGT
>CALFEA010000210.1 GCA_937950385.1 uncultured Altererythrobacter sp.
GGCTTATGAGCTCGTGCCTCACGGCGTCGAAGTGTCGATCATTGAGCCAGGCGGTTACCCGACCAACATCTGGAACAGCGCGAACAAAAATAGTCTCGCTTTGCTTGAGCGGTCCGATGATACGCACACATCGGGCTATCCCGAATTGGTCGCGCAGCTTGGCAAACGCACCGGCGGCGGCTCAACCGATCCTATGGATGTGCCGGTTGCCATCGCCCAGCTTATGACAACTCGCAAAGGCAACCGCCCTTTGCGCAAAGCCGTGCATCCTGGCGGCAAGCCTCAGGTCGCAATCAATGATCTGACGGCAAAGGTTCAGGTCGCGTGGCTTGGCCAATCGCCCTTTGGTCCGTGGATCAAGGACGTTCACAACGTCACAGCTTGAGGCATCGCGCTCTAGCGTTCTGCACCCTCCCCCGCTAAGGGCTGCGTTTTACGCACCCTAAAGGGAAGAATGATCATGGGTTTCCGTTGCGGAATCGTGGGTCTGCCCAATGTCGGCAAATCCACCCTATTTAATGCTTTGACTGAAACGCAGGCTGCACAGGCTGCGAATTATCCGTTCTGCACGATTGAGCCCAATGTCGGCCAAGTCTCCGTCCCTGATGAACGGCTTGATAAAATTGCAGCAATTGCCAGCAGCGCTAAGATCATTCCAACGCAGCTCGGCTTTGTCGATATCGCGGGCCTCGTAAAGGGCGCGAGCCAAGGCGAGGGTTTGGGCAATCAATTCCTCGGCAATATCCGCGAGGTTGATGCGGTTGTGCATGTTCTGCGCTGCTTTGAAGATGATGATATTCAGCATGTTGCCAATAAGGTTGACCCGGTCGCGGATGCCGATGTTGTCGAAACTGAGTTGATGCTGTCCGATTTGGAAAGCCTTGAGAAACGCGTTCCGGCGGCGGAGAAAAAAGGCAAAGCCGGCGATAAGGACGCCAAAGCTCTGGCCGAAGTCCTAGGCGCAGCGCTGGAATTGCTGCGCGATGGCAAGCCTGCGCGTCTGTTTGAGCCAAAGGATGAAGAAGAAGAGCGGATATTTAATCAAGCGCAGCTGCTCACTGCAAAACCTGTTTTGTATGTCTGCAATGTTGCCGAAGAAGATGCGGCCGATGGCAATGAATTGTCGGCGCAAGTCGCTGCCAAAGCTGCCGAGGAAGGCGCGCAATCTGTCGTAGTCTCCGCTGCTATCGAATCTGAGCTGGTGGAAATGCCAGAGGAAGATCGGGCTGAATATCTGACCGAATTGGGCCTCACCGAAAGCGGCCTCGCCCGCGTGGTGCGAGCAGGGTACGAATTGCTGCAATTGCAAACCTACTTCACCGCAGGGCCCAAGGAATCGCGCGCATGGACTTTCCCCAAGGGCGCAAAAGCGCCGCAGGCCGCTGGTGAAATTCACACCGATTTTGAGCGCGGCTTCATTAAGGCGGAAACCATCGGCTATGATGATTACATCGCTTGCAATGGCGAGGCCGGCGCGCGCGATGCAGGCAAATTGCGTCAAGAAGGCAAGGATTATGATGTGCAGGACGGCGACGTTCTAAACTTCAAATTCAACGTTTGAGGCGCATGTGAAGACCGATGCCAAAACGGACGCCAAAACGGATGGGCGCTTTTACTATGAAGACGTCATTATTGGCGCAGTTAACCGCTATGGCCGCTATGAAGTGACCCGCGAAGAGGTGATGGAATTTGCGGGCAAATATGATCCGCAGCCTTTCCATCTGGATCATGCCGCCGCAGCGCAAACGCATTTCGGGCGGCTATCGGCCAGCGGTTGGCACACTGCAGCCATGGTGATGCGGATGATGGTCGATAATTTCAAAGCGATCAAACAAGCGGGCCTCGGCTCACCCGGCGTCGATAAATTGCTGTGGCCAACGCCCGTCTATCCCGGCGATGTGCTGCGCTGCGAGGCAATCACAAAATCCAAACGCCGCAGCAAGTCGCGGCCCGAAATGGGATTGCTGGACGGCGAGGTAAAAGCTTTCAACCAGCATGACGAATGTGTGCTGGTGATGGAAAGCGTGGGCCTGATTGAAGTGCGGGATGTTGATGGGCTTGACTGATAGTGTAAGACCGATTTGGGGTGGGTAGCGGACATCGTTGCTTTGCTAGAAAAGCGAGACGACAGGATTCGAACCTGCGCGGAACCTATGCTCCGGAGTGCTCCTTCAACAACTTCTGCTATCGAAGGTGGCACCCGCAATCAGCCACCCTGCCACGTCTCAACTCCCAGCATAGCCAAAGTGTAGTGCCATGTCAGCAATTAGGGTGGATAGCGGACGCTTTGCACCTTGGCTGCGCGATCAGTTAGTCAATCGCTCTGTTCGACTTTCTTTTTGAGCAGCCATCGCAATAGGAACCACGAAAGAACGATACCGGGCACAAAAAGGGCAGTCTCCCAAAGCCAAATACCCGTGGAACTTAGATCGGCTTGATTGCGGATACCTTTAGCAACAATAACCGCTATCATTATACCTATAGCGCTTGAGGCTTGTTGGGTCGGGCCATTGCCCAACGGCAAATAACGAGCCAAAACCCAGCTTAGTGGTAAGACCAACAAAAGGGGTACTAACGTGAAGGCAATGAGCTCAAAAATCAGTTCCATCGCATGCACGTTCCATTTTTAAAGGGTAGCGAGCGTGCAATTAATCGGTCTACCTGTTGGTAGTCAACGTCCGCGATTGGGTCGTTAGCGGCCATCCACAAAACTCAATGCCGCCCGAACAATTTCTCAACATCATCCATGCTGAGCTTCACCCAAGTCGGGCGGCCGTGATTGCATTGGCCTGAGCGCGGGGTGGCCTCCATCTCGCGCAGCAGAGCGTTCATTTCTGCCGCGTTCAAAACCCGCCCTGCCCGCACCGATCCGTGGCACGCCATTGTGCCCAACACCAGTTCCATACGCTCGGTCAGTAGCAGCGCCCCGCCCTCTTCATGCGGCCCGTGTTTGGCAATGTCATCGGCGCAATCTTGCAGCAATTTATGCGGATCAGCCTTGGTCAAGGCATGGGGCATGGCGCGCACGATCATGGCGGCGGGGCCAAAGCGTTCAATCACGAGGCCAAGCGAGGCAAAACCGGAGATGGCGTCTTCCAAACGGTCGCAATCTGCCTCATCCAGCTCGACCACATCGGGCACGAGCAAAGCCTGCGAGCGCGCCACA
>CALFEA010000211.1 GCA_937950385.1 uncultured Altererythrobacter sp.
ATCCGCAGCGACTGTCGTCGAAAGCGAAACCACAGCCGTGCTCGTCTCTGTTTGCATTTTCAACAGGCGCCCCTTGGAAGCCGCATAGGCTTCAAACCCATCATACCGATCCAAATGATCGGGCGTGATATTCAGCAGCACAGCAACATCGCAGTCGAGGCTTTGCGTCAGATCAATCTGATAGCTGGATAGCTCCAACACATAGACGCCCGCGCCATTTTCATTGGGCTGCAAAGGAATTTGCGACATGATCGGCAGGCCAATATTACCGCCCATCAAGCTAGGCACGCCTGCCTCTTGCAAAATGTGATGCACCAAAGCCGTCGTGGTCGATTTGCCATTCGTGCCGGTAATGCCAGCCACCTTATGCGGCGGAAGATCACCGCGCGCGAGCGCAAACAGCTCAATATCGCCGATGACGGGCACGCCATATTTTGCTGCATGATCGGCAATCGGATGCGTGTTGAGCGGAACGCCGGGCGAGACAACGAGGCCATCAAAGCCGGTCAAATCTATTTCGAGCGGATCAGCCAATTCGCAGCGGCCCACGAAGGGATCACGCGCCACATCCTGCCTGTCCCAAGCGGTAACCTCCGCCCCGCTTGCCAGCAGCGCCTCGACACTTGCCGCGCCGCTGCGCGCGAGCCCTAAAACCGCGTATTTCTTTCCGGCAAAGGCGGAAGAGGTAATCATCTCAGCTTGAGCGTCGCCAATCCGGCCATCGCCAGCACGATCGAGATAATCCAAAAACGGATCACGACCTTGCTTTCGCTCCAGCCCAATTGTTCAAAATGGTGGTGGATGGGCGCCATGCGGAACACGCGCTTACCCGTGCGCTTAAACCAGAAAACCTGAATGATGACGCTGGCCGTTTCCGCGACGAACAATCCGCCGACAATCAGCAGCACAATCTCGTGATGGCTCGCCACGGCGACCGCGCCCAATGCCCCGCCCAAAGCAAGGCTGCCGGTATCACCCATAAAGACGGCGGCAGGCGGCGCGTTGAACCATAGAAAGGCGAGACCCGCCCCCATTATCGCAGCACAGAAAATCGCGAGTTCGCCTGCGCCCTCAACATAGGGAATGCCGAGATATTCGGAGTAATCCGTGCGCCCAACCAGATAAGCGATCAGCGCAAAGGTGCCCGCGGCAATAATCACCGGCATAATCGCCAGTCCGTCCAGGCCGTCGGTCAAGTTCACCGCATTGCCAAAGCCAACAATCACGGTCGCTGCAAATAGGTAATAAAACGGACCCAGCGGGATCGAAAGCTCGCTGGTAAAGGGGATATAGAGATTTGTATTGATCTGACTGACGATCAAATAGGACGCTACACCCGCCACTGCAAACTCCAGCAACAAGCGCACTTTGGCAGACACGCCTTTGTGGCTGCCCTTCGACACTTTGTCGTAATCATCCAGAAAACCGATGACACCAAAGCCCGCCGTGACCGCGATACAGGCCCAGATAAATGGGCTGCGCAAATCCATCCAAAGTAGGAGGGACAGCAGGAGGGAGATTAGGATCATCAAACCGCCCATTGTGGGCGTGCCAACTTTAGCCTGATGCGATTGCGGGCCATCCTCGCGGATCGGTTGTCCCTTGCCTTGGCGCACGCGTAGCAAATTGATGAAGCGCGGGCCAATAATCAGACCGATTACAAGCGCAGTCATCAATGTCGCACCGGCACGAAAGGTCTGATAGCGCACGAGGTTGAAGATACCCTCAAACCCCAGCCATTCAGCAATCAAATAGAGCATTTAGCCATCCTGGCTCGCGTAATGTTCAACCAACCTGCCCAGACCCACTGAATTGGAACCCTTTACGAGCAAGACGTCACCGCTGGTGATGCCAAAATCGTCGAGCGCCGCAATGGCTTGTTCAGGCCCTTCGCAATGGACGTAGCTGGGGGGAATGCCAAGCGATGTGGCAGCGCCTTTCCCCAGTTCACGCGCAAGGGCCGACATTTCTTCGCCCACAATAACCGCATGATCGACTTGCGCCTCGTCAATTGGCTCGGCCAATTGGGCATGAAACTTATCCGCAAAATCGCCCAATTCCTTCATCGAGCCCAATACTGCGATCCGGCGCGTTGCCGGTGTCTGGCCCAATTGACGCAAAGTCGCCCGCATGGACGCCGGGTTTGCATTGTAGCTTTCATCGATCAACATGGCTTTGCCGCCGGGCGCATCAAACTGCCGCCGCGCGCCGCGTCCCTTCAGGCCGCCCATTTCTGCCAACGCCAGACCAGCTGAACCCAAATCGCCGCCTGCAGCGCGAACCGTGGCCATAACTGCCAGCGAGTTTGTGACCCAATGCTCGCCCGGTTCAGCCACGACATAGCATAGCCGCGTATCGCCAAGATCGGCGGTCACCAATGATCCGCCGCTAGTGGTGGGAATTGCATCGAGCAGGCGCACATCTGCATTCTCAGCCGCGCCAAAAGTGACAATTTTTGCATCCACCGCCTTGGCCGCTGCAACCAATTGCGCGCAATATTCGCTGTCGGCAGGGATGATCGCTGTGCCGCCCTTTTCAAGGCCGCTAAAAACCTCTGCTTTGGCGTCGGCAATGGCCTCCATCGACCCTAAATTTTCAATGTGCGCTGGCGCGATTGTCGTAATTACCGCGATGTTGGGCTGTACATGACCAGTGAGAATGTCGATCTCACCTGCATTGTTCATACCCATTTCATAGACAGCAAATTGGCTGCGCGCTGGCGTACGAGCAAGGCTGAGCGGGACGCCAACGTGATTGTTGTAACTGCGTACGCTGCGGTGGGCCATGCCGTGACTAGACCGGTTAAGGCTGGCAAAAATGGCTTCTTTCACGCCGGTCTTCCCGACTGAGCCCGTCACTCCAATGCGCACAGCATTGCTGCGATCGCGGGCCGCATGGGCCATGGCATGAAGCGCGGCGGTTGTGTCCTCAACCAACACATGCGGGTAATCGACCCCGCGGTCTGTGATCGCGGCCACTGCGCCCAATTCGAAAGCCTTGGCGATAAATTTATGGCCGTCCATCGCTTCACCCTTAAGAGCGACAAACACATCGCCGGGCTGCACATCGCGGGAATCCATTTCCACGCCCGATGCCTGAAACGCTTGGCTCGCTTTGCCGCCCGTTGCAGCCTCAATCTCGGCGCTATTCCACAAGGCGATGGGCAAAGCATCGCGTATATCAAGGGGCCATTCTTTGAGGAATGCAGGTCTATTCATCGGTCCATCTCCTGCGGCGCTGCGCATTCGCGAGCGACGCTTACATCGTCAAAAGGCAGGATACGCACTGCATCCCCTGCCCCGATTATCTGTCCTTGCTCATGGCCCTTGCCGGCGATGAGAATAATGTCCTTTGGCCCCGCAAGGCTGACCGCTTTGGCGATGGCTTTGCGGCGGTCTGCCACCTCAATGGCGCCGGGTGCATCGACCATAATGTCGGCGCGAATAGAGCCTGCATCTTCGCCGCGCGGATTGTCGTCGGTCACGATCACGAGATCGGATTGAGACGCAGCGGCTGCGCCCATCGGCCCGCGCTTGCCTGCGTCACGGTCACCGCCTGCGCCAAATACCGTAATCAATTTTCCGCCAGCCTCTGCTTCAACGTGCGGGCGAAGCGCAGCAATCGCCGCCTCCAGTGCATCAGGGGTATGAGCGTAATCCACATAGACCGGCGCGCCATGCCGAGTAATCACCGCGCGCTCTAACCGCCCGCGCACTGGCTGCAAGCGGCCCAGCGCATCAAAAACTTGAGCGGCATTGGCACCCGTCGCCAACGCCAATCCCGCCGCCGTCAACGCATTGGCCGCCTGATAGGCACCAATCAGCGGCAGATTAATCACATGTGTCGCGCCATCATGGACCACTTCCAATGTTTGGCCCAATTGCGTCGGAGTATGGGCGGCGAGGCGGAGGAAGTCGCCTCGCTCACCCACTGTGAGCACGTTCAGCTTTCGCGTCTTAGCATGCTCAATGGCACGGCTAGCCCACTCGCTAAGGGCCCCGCCGTTCCAAATTATTGCGGCTGCATCTGCCCCAACTACCTCGTCGAACAAACGCATCTTGGCTAGGAAATATGCATCCATATCGGAGTGATAATCGAGATGATCGCGGCTCAAATTTGTGAAGGCCGCAGCCGACACTGGCACGCCTTCATTGCGATATTGCGAGAGACCGTGGCTGGATGCTTCATAAGCGACATGACTAACGCCTTCGCGCGCCAATCCGCTCATATTGGATAGAAAAGTGACAATATCTGGCGTGGTCAGCCCAGTAGAGACGCTTTCATCCGGCGTGGTTACGCCCAATGTCCCAATCGATGCAGCACGCTCGCCGCACATGCGCCAGATCTGCCGTGTCATCTCAGCAGTCGACGTTTTGCCATTGGTACCAGTGACTGCAACGATTGTTTGAGGAACAGGCGTGAAGAACTTTGCAGCCAGATTGGCGAAGGCCTGGCGCGGTTCATCTGCGGCAATGTGAATCGCGCCTTCAACGGTCACATCAGGGCGCGTGACTACCGCCACCGCGCCAGCGGCAATCGCTTGCGGGATAACCTCTTCTGCATTGAAAGCCGCACCGCGAAACGCGCCGAACACAGTGCCGGGCGCGACCTTGCGATGATCAATGGCAAATCCGGTGACGCCAGCGTCCGCGCCTTTAGGTAAAGCTATGCCTGCGTGCTTGGCCAGATCAGAAAGCTGCATCAATAGCCTCCGATCAATGGCTTGAGATCGGAAATATCGACATCGCGTGAATTGTCTGGCCTGACGCCCAGCATTGGACCAACTCTTGGCACCAAACGCCCGACAATCGGGGCAGCATTCCAAGCTGCGGTACGGTTGAATGAGCTGGCCACCGTGCCGCGCGGTTCATCCAGCATGGCAACCACAACGAAACGCGGGCGATCCATCGGAAAGGCGGCTGCAAAGGTCGATACTAGCGATGTTTCGCGGTAACCGCCCTGCGAAGGCTTTTCCGCTGAACCGGTCTTGCCGCCAACACGAAAGCCCGGCGCATTGGCGTTTTTACCCGTTCCGTAAATCGAGATCATGCGCATCAATTGGCGCATTTGGGACGAGGTGGATTCCTTGAACACGCGGCGTCCCGCAGGCGCTTCTCCGGGCTCCAGCTTGTGCAAAGTCGATGGGCGCCAAATCCCGCCATTGACCATTGCTGCATAGGCTGAGGCGAGGTGCAGCGGGGTCACGGCGATCCCGTGACCATAGCCAACTGTCATGGTTGTCAGCTTTGACCATTTGTCGCCCGG
>CALFEA010000212.1 GCA_937950385.1 uncultured Altererythrobacter sp.
AAAACCCTTGGACTGGTGAAATGATCGCGCAGATTGGCGGGCCGGATCTGGAGGAGAATTTCGAGGGGATCACCGCGATTGAGCAGGATGATGGCAGCGCCGATCTCTATCTCATCGCTGATGACAATCTGAGCGCATTTCAAGAAACGCTGATGCTGCGGTTCAATTGGCGGCCTACGGTTGAGCCTGCCTCGGGTGAACCTGAAACATAAGCGCTAGGCACACAAAAGGCGCGTGAGGCCAAACCTCAAACGCGCCTTTGTTGAGTTGCGTAAGCCTTCGGGCTTAAGCGGCTGCTTTTTGTGCCTTAACCAATTCACGCTTCACTTTGCGCGCATTGGCGGAAAGCTTTTCGTCTTTGGTTTTGAGGAGCCAATTGTCGAGGCCGCCCACATGCTCAACCGAACGCAGACCATTGGTCGAAACACGGAACCGAATGCCGCGCTCCAAAGTCTCGCTCAGCAATGTGACTTGCTGCAGGTTCGGCAGGAATACCCGCTTTGTCCTGTTGTTGGCGTGGCTGACATTGTTGCCGGTCATACGGCCTTTGCCGGTCAATTCGCAGATGCGCGACATGGTAATTCTCACTCACTTGGTGTGCAGGATGAGCCATTGCAGCCCGCCCTCGTAAATTTGATAGAAACACGGGTTTTCCGTGGAAGATGGCGCGCTTAACTGGCGTAATGCGAATCGTCAAGCAATTGTGCAGTCTATTGAACCCAGTTATAGCGCCTAGGCAATGACCAAATGGCCCATTCCTGCTCCTATGCAAGCCGCATTGGACGCCGCACGCGCCGCTGGCAAGGCGGATGAAGTGCCGATTGGCGCGGTGGTTGTGCATGGCGGCAAGGTGATTGCGGCAGCTGGTAATCAGACCCGCAATCCCCCCGATCCCACCGGCCATGCGGAGATTTTGGCCTTGCGCAAAGCGGCGCAGATTTTGGGCGAGGAGCGCCTGAACGCCTGCGATCTTTATGTGACATTGGAGCCATGTGCGATGTGTGCGGGCGCGATTGCCCATGCGCGCATCGGCAAGCTGTATTATGCTGCCAGCGATCCCAAGGGCGGAGGGGTGGAGCACGGCGCCTGTGTGTTTGCGCACCCTCAGGCGCTCCACCGGCCAGAGGTCTATTCCGGCATGGGCGAGGGCGAAGCGGCCCAATTGCTCAAGGATTTTTTCCATGACAAACGCGCAAATTAAGGTGGCAGAGATGGAATTAATCGGCATGCCCTTGTCGCCATTTGTGAAGAAATGCGAGGTGATCTTGCATGAAAAGAACATCGCATTTCACTATCGGCAAATCTCGCCATTGATCGATCAGGATCAGTATTTTGAGCATAGCCCGACAGGTAAAATGCCTATCTTGCGCGATGGCGACTTTGCCTTGCCGGATAGCTCCGCGATTGCCGTCTATCTGGATGGGATTGCCCCGCAGCCCGCTTTGCTCCCCGCTGATCCGGCCCAGCGCGCTTGGGTGATTTGGCTGGAAGAATATTCTGACAGCGTGCTTTTGCCGCTGAGTTCAGGGCTCTTTTTCGCGCGCTTTATCGGTCCGCGATTGATGGGTCTGCCGGTGGATGAGGATGGCGCAGCGACCATTTTGGCTGATGTGATGCCGCCCGCCTTTGACTATTTGGAAAAGCAATTGCACGCCGCTGGCGACTATTTGGCGCAGCCGGGATACAGCATTGCGGACATCGCCGTAGCAGCGCAAATTTGCATGATGCGGCTTGCAGGTGAGAGCATTGATGCAGCGCGCTGGCCCTTGCTGGCCGCATGGTTTGAGCGGGTTTGCGCAAGGCCTGCTTTTCAGAAATGCTTGGCCGAAGAAGCGCGTTTTTTCGAGATTTGGCTAAACACCGATCAGTTCCTGCCGGCGGATGGCTCTGCCGCAGCGCGCCAATTGGGGCGCTAAACGGGCCATTAAAATCAAAGCCGCGATCTGCTGCAAAGTTCAGGCCTAAGGTGACAAAGGTTACACCGTGTCACTTTCGGTATTGTATCTATTGCCACAGTAAAACAGTGGTTTGCACAAAAATTCAATCAGGGTGACAATTGGGGGGAGCGGGCGTGTTTGTCACCTTTGCCGAGAAATTGCTTATACGCCTCATGCTGAATAATGCAGCGGTTCGTAAACGGGTTTAGCGATGTCAAAGAGCAAGGCGCGCGCCAATGGCGGGCGTGCGAAACGCTTTAGCGCTTCTCTGACCTGTAGGAAAATGCGCAGGTCTACGCATGATGGGATTTGCAAGATACCGGGTTCATCTAATGGTGCTTCGCCGCGCAGGCAGCTGCAATGACAGCTGCATTTTGCATACCCATTACGCACGACGCCAAAAAACGCATAAGCATCTGAAATCATGGTGCACCCGAGAGGAAAGGAAGTACGTCAATTTCTGATCTCCTAAGCCATTGAAATACCATAGCTCATGGTAACGCGTGGTACACCCGTGTGTAACACAATTGTGGGACACCCCAGCAGAGTATTGAGTGTGATGCAGCACGGGATCATTAGAGAGTTCGATTGAAGCGCTGTAAGCGGCTGTTCCGATAACGACCCATTTGCGGACAGTGCGCCTCGTTACTTTCTTGTCCGTTCGAGCAGGTCAACGAGTTCCTCGAATTTCTCACGCTGTTCGCCTTCATCGCCAGTGGCAATAGCTTCAGCTACGCAGCACGCGGCGTGATCCTTTAAGACCTGTGTTTCAACCTTCGCCAATGCCGATTTGATAGCGGCAATCTGGTGTAGGATGTCCATGCAGTAGCGGTCATCCTCAACCATCTGCGCCACGCCGCGCACTTGGCCTTCTATCCGCTTAAGGCGATTCAGTTTGGCTCCCTTAGCATTTGCGGTGTCTTTGCCCATGTCTCAATCCTGATTGCAATACCCTAGGGGGGTATATATAGATTGCGCCACTCCTTCAACAGAGATGATGTTCAATATGCCTCAGTTCTCCCGCCGCAACCTGATTACAAGCACTGCTGCACTGGCCGCAGCTTCTTCTCTTCCGATGCCTGCTTGGGCGCGTGGTCAGTCCCAAAACAAATCCATGCCACACGCGAGCAAGGGTTTTGGCGACATGTCAGGCGAGGACATCAAGCTTTCGATTGGTGATGCGCATTTCATGACAGGTGGTCGTTCTGGTCATGCTTTTGCCGTCAATGGCACTGTGCCCGGTCCCTTGATCCGTTTGCGCGAGGGTCAAGATGTTCGCCTGCACGTAACCAACAATTTGGACGAAGATAGTTCGATCCATTGGCACGGGCTTCTTTTGCCGTTCCAATTCGATGGTGTCCCGGGCGTCAGCTTCCCCGGTATTAAGCCGGGTGAAACGTTCACCTATGAGTTCCCGATCCGTCAGACAGGGACCTATTGGTGGCACTCACACTCTGGGCTGCAAGAACAGGCGGGACATTACGGTCCGATCATCATTGAGAGCAATGAACCCGACCCACGCTATGATCGCGACTATGTGGTGCTGCTGAGTGAGTTCACGCCTATCCACCCCCATCAGATCATGCG
>CALFEA010000213.1 GCA_937950385.1 uncultured Altererythrobacter sp.
TGAAAGGTCGGAGACAACTTGCTTCAGGCGCTTGCGATCAGTTGAGGAATTGATCTTGCGGCTAATGCCGCCACCATGGCTGCTGTTCGGCATCAGGACCGTGTAACGGCCAGCAAGACTAAGGTAAGAAGTGAGGGCTGCGCCCTTATTCCCGCGCTCTTCTTTTACAACTTGGACGAGCAACACCTGACGGCGGTGGATAACATCCTGAATTTTGTAACGGCGACGCAGGGCCATACGCTTGGCGCGAACCTCGTCGACTTGCTTAGAGCGGCTTCCACCCTTTTTGCCATTGTCTTTTCCGCCCTGACGGCGGCGACCGCGCCCACGGCGGCGCCCGCGGCGTTGCTTGTCGTCATCATCAGAAGACTCTTCTTCATCAGAATTGTCGTCATCATCGGAACCATCGTCTTCGTCGCCTTCGACATTGCCTTCTTCGATGGTCGCAACTTTGTCTTTTTCCGATGTGTCAATTTCCTCAACACCGTCTTCGGCGAGGTCTTCTGCAAGAGCCTCGGCGGATTCGTCTTCCGCATCATATTCATCGCCGGGCGCGTGGCCCTCTTCCTCGTCTTCATTGCGAAGGCGGGCCTCTTCTTCGGCGGCCTCGGCTTCTTCGGCGAGAAGACGTTCGCGATCATCCTGCGGAATTTGATAATAATCTGGGTGAATTTCGCTAAATGCGAGAAAACCGTGACGGTTGCCGCCAAAATCCACGAATGCTGCCTGCAAAGAGGGCTCTACTCTCGTTACCTTGGCTAGATAGATGTTGCCTTTGATCTGCTTGTGATCTGCAGATTCGAAATCGAATTCTTCAATTCGGTTGCCTTTTACGACTGCTACCCGGGTTTCTTCCAGGTGGCGCGCGTCGATTAGCATGCGCGTTGCCATTTATATCTCTCCGAACGCCGCCGGAAGGGTCTATGCCCGAAAATGAGCGGCGTTGATTTGTGTGATTACCGAATGCTGCGAAAAATGCAGGGCGTCCGGTGTTTAAGGTTCGGCCCGTAGCGAATGTGCCGCGAGGCGAAATGTCTGTGTCTGCTGTGAAAAGACCGTGCTGCGGAATAATCCTATCCAGCACTGCCTTAACCGCATTCACCGCTCCATTTGAAATAGCGCGCGCCGCTGAACTTTCTGGGCGCTGCTGGAGGGTTTGCGGAAAGGAAAATCGTATCACTGCATCAACCTGTTGTCGGGATTCGCGCAGCGTTCGTCGCTTCGCAAACCAAGGAAACTGCCGCCATATGATGCGCCGAACGCGCTCAATCGCTGCAAATTTCTCTTGAAGGTGTTGGTAGCAGTGTGGGTTTCACCCTGCAACCATGTTGCGTTTATTAGTCGCAACATTCTAACGCATGGTAACGATGGCGTTATCTAAACATCTTTTCTGGATTCTTTTGGTCTTTGTTGTGCTGCCATTGGCGGTGCTGGCAGGCTATGCAGCCACAGGTAAGAAGCTGGCGGTTCCGGCGATTGGGCGCGGCTATGTGGTGCAGCTAACACTGCCGGAATTGGAAGAGCAAGTGGTTCTGCCCGATGTTTTTGGACCGCAAGATCCTTCTCGGCCGTTGGTGGTTATTGATGCAGGGCATGGCGGGCGTGACCCAGGCGCGAGCGGCATTGGGGTTAAGGAAAAGGATGTCGTCTTAGGCCTAGCTAAAGCGCTTCGTGATGAATTGCTCAGGCAAGGCGGTATCCGTGTCGCATTAACCCGGGAAGATGATCGCTTGCTTGTGCTGGCGGAACGCCCGGAGATAGCCCGGCGTCTGGGAGCCGATCTATTTTTGTCGATCCACGCTGACAGCGCCGGTGAGACAAGCTCGGTCAATGGCGCAAGCATTTACACCCTTTCCAATGAGGCATCGAGCGATGCCGCCGCGCGTTTTGCAGCGCGCGAGAATGATGCTGACCGATTGAACGGCGTTTCGGTTGAGGGGCAAAGCGAGGCGGTGAGCGATATTCTCGTCGAGTTGTCTCAGCGGCGAACGCAAGAAGATTCAGCGGGCTTTTCCTCGCTCATTATTCGTGAGGCAAAGGGCGTGTTGCGGTTCCACCCGCAGGCAAAACGCTCGGCTGAATTGGCGGTTTTGCGCGCGCCTGATATTCCGTCTGTTTTGTTCGAAAGCGGATTTATTACCAACCCTGAAGATGCGCGGGGCCTCACCTCAGAGGAGGGCAAGGCGCAGTTTGCCAGCGTCATGGCGCGGGCGATCCAAGTGTATTTTGCCCGAATTTCCGACGAATAGAGTATAAAGCATATAGCGCGGCGGCAAATTGCCGTGCTATAACCATGGGCAATTATGGAAGAACAATCGAGCATATCGGGTCTGCGTTTTAGCCTCCAGCGTCATTCTGGAGAGTTTTTTGAACGCGTCCGCGCTATTTGGCGCGGCAAGAAATTGGTGCGTTGGGCGGTCTATGCTGGCGTGTTGCTAATCATTCTTTGGGCGATCTTCTGGGTGTTCCTCACTCGCGACTTGCCTGATGCGGAAAGCCTCGTGGATTACGAAACACCGCTGCCGACTGTGGTACGGGGTATTGATGGTGAGATTGTTCATTCTTACGCCCGCGAACGCCGGGTTCAGCTGCAATATGCCGATTTTCCTGAAACCATGGTCGAATCGTTTTTGGCTGCAGAGGATAAAACATTCTTCGATCATGGCGGGGTGGACTTACCCGGTACGCTGAACGCGGTGTTTGACTATGTTACCAAGTTTGGTTCTGGCGAACGCGCGGTTGGCGGATCGACTATTACTCAGCAGGTCGCGAAAAATTTGCTGTTGGGGGATGAGTATTCGGTCACTCGCAAGTTGAAAGAGATGGTCTTGGCGCGCCGCATTGAGGCGGTGCTTTCCAAGGAAGAAATTCTTGAGCTTTACCTCAATGAAATCCCGCTTGGCCGCCGCAGTTTTGGTGTCCAGGCCGCGAGCCGCGCCTATTTCGATAAAGACGTTGGCGAGCTTGAGCTGCATCAAATGGCATTCCTTGCCATCCTTCCAAAAGCTCCAGAACGCTATGGCCGTGCAAAAAACGAAGAGGCTGCGCTAAACCGCCGTTCAATCGTTTTATCGCAGATGGAAGTAAATGACTTTATCACCCCTGCTGAACGAGATGCGGCGACTGCTCAGCCGCTCGGATTGGTCAGTCAGCGCTCCAGCTCAACCACCGTTGATGCAGGCTATTTCCTTGAAGAAGTGCGCCGTGATCTGATCGAGCAATTTGGTGAAACTGCAGAAGACACCGGTTCCAGCGAGCAGCTTGGCAATAGCGTCTATGCAGGCGGCCTTTGGGTGCGCACTTCGTTAGATCCTGAAATGCAAAATGCCGCCAGTGCTGCTCTGCGCGAAGGTCTGTTCCGTTATCACGGGCGGCGCGGTTGGACTGGACCGATCGCGACGATTAATTTTGGCGACGGCCCTTGGGCGCGGCAGCTCGCTAGCTCAAATATCGGGATCAAGTATAAAGATTACCGCGTTGGCGTCGTTACCAAAAAATCAGGCGCTGCAGCGACGATTGGATTTAGCAATGGCGATGAAGCTCCGCTAATCGGGCTGCCATCCAAACTAAAAGCGGGCGACGTGATCGCTGTAAGTCCATCAGGCAATAATTTCCGCGTCCGCACTTTGCCAGAGGCGCAGGGCGGCTTGGTTGTTCAAAATGCGCAATATGGCCGCATTCTCGCTATGCAGGGCGGGTTTG
Source organism: uncultured Altererythrobacter sp. (assembly GCA_937950385.1). GTDB lineage: Bacteria > Pseudomonadota > Alphaproteobacteria > Sphingomonadales > Sphingomonadaceae > Erythrobacter. Next base: position 3,703 of record CALFEA010000213.1, read on the forward strand.
ACTACCGCCTATCTGACTTTAACCGTGCAACCCAGGCTGAGCGTCAGCCGGGCTCTACCATCAAACCGTTTGTGTATTCCACCGGCCTCGACAATGGAATGACCCCATCGAGCGAAATCCAAAACGGAAAATATTGTTATTACCAGGGCCGCAAATACGGAAAGAAATGCTTCCGCGGCGGGCGTGCGGGTACGTTCCCCTTGCGCTATGGTTTGGAGCAATCGCAAAACGTAATGACGGTGCAAATCGCGATGACAGCGGGCATGGAAAATGTCGTCAAAACGATCGATAAGGTGGGCATTGGCCTCTATGATCCGTACCCTGCTTTTGCTCTAGGGGCGGGAGAGACAACGGTTGAAAAAATGGTCGCGGCTTACTCTGCGCTGGCCAATCATGGCCGCCTCTCCAAGTCTTCTGTGATTGACTATGTGCAAGATCGGCGCGGTAAAGTGATTTTCCGTGCTGACAAACGCGAATGCGAAGGGTGCAATATGGCGCAATGGGACGGGCAGCCAATGCCGCGTCTTGGCCCTGTTGGCGACCAAGTCATGGATGCGCGCACAGCCTATCAAACAATGCATATGCTAGAGGGTGTGGTCACACGCGGCACCGCCAAAACACTCAACAAATTGGGCCTACCATTGTTTGGCAAAACCGGCACGACAACCGGCCCGAAAGATGTTTGGTTTATCGGCGGAACGCAGGAATTGGTTGCCGGCGCTTATGTCGGGTTTGACCAACCGCGCAATATGGGCGGTTATGCCCAAGGCGGCACTATCGCTGCACCTATCATCAAATCGCTCATCACTGGATCGCGGGATCGCTGGTCCGATTTGCCTGCCGTTGCGCCAGCGGGCGTACGGATGGTCCGAGTTGATCGCCGGTCGGGCAAGCGTGTTTTGTCGGGCAGGGCAAGCAGCGCTGAAAAAGCGACTGTGATTTGGGAGGCGTTCAAGCCTGATACTGAGCCGCCGCGCGAAACCCGCAAGGACATAATCGCTGCCAAGCGCGAGGAGATATTGGCGCTTGTCCGCAAGGGCAGGGGAGCAGCCGTTCGCGCCAAGCCAAAGAAAAAACCCAAAGTTGAGGCGGCTCCTGAACCTGCTGCACCAGCAGAGGCAGGCGCAGACTTTACCGAGGATCAGGGCGGTATTTATTAGGGCGTGCCAGCGTTGTGATTACCGATCCAATTCCGCCATCCGCTTTACAATTAGACGCGGCGCGCTAATCGCAGCCGAGAACATTTTTTGAAGGAATAGCCATGCGGGCCGAAGGTCAGGCTCATATTGCGCGTATTGAAGCAGCGCTTAATTTGGTTCGCCAATCGCTTGATTGGGACGTTGCCTTGCGGCGTCTGGATGAGCTCAATGCACGCGTTCAAGATCCAACACTTTGGGATAATCCCAAGGAAGCCCAGGCCGTCAGCCGCGAGCAGAAGATGCTGGAGACGGCGGTGGGCACGGTGAATGAAATTTCATCGGAAATGTCCGATGCGATTGAGTTTATCGAAATGGGTGAGGCAGAAGGCGATACGGATATCGTTGATGATGGCCATGCGTCGCTTGCCAAATTGGCCGACCGTGCTGACGCTGACAAAGTGCAAGCATTGCTGTCAGGCGAGGCTGATGCCAACGACACTTATGTTGAAATTCACGCAGGAGCAGGCGGCACGGAAAGCCAAGATTGGGCTGAAATGCTTCAACGCATGTACACCCGTTGGGGCGAAAGACGCGGCTATAAGGTTGAATTGGTCGACTATCACGCGGGCGATCAGGCAGGGATCAAATCTGCCACTTTGCTGATGAAGGGCGAGAACGCCTTTGGTTATGCGAAGACAGAAAGCGGCGTCCATAGGCTCGTGCGGATCAGCCCCTATGATAGCGCAGCCAAACGCCACACCAGCTTTTCTAGCGTTTGGGTTTATCCCGTCATTGACGATGATATCGACATTGAAATCAATGAAGGCGACCTCAAAATTGACACCTACCGTGCGTCAGGTTCAGGCGGCCAGCACGTCAACACCACCGATAGCGCCGTTCGCATTACACACCAACCAACAGGGATTGTCGTCGCAAGCCAAAACGATCGCAGCCAACACAAAAACCGCGCCACTGCGATGAATATGCTGAAAGCGCGCATGTTTGAGCGCGAAATGGCTGAACGTGAAGCGGTCGCATCAGGAGAATATCAGGAAAAGAGCGAGATTGGATGGGGCCATCAAATCCGCTCTTACGTCCTTCAACCTTATCAGATGGTCAAGGATCTGCGCACTGGATACACTTCGAGTTCGCCTGATAAGGTTCTGGACGGAGAGATCGATGAGTTTATCTCGGCGGCTCTTGCCCAGCAAGTTACGGGCGAGACGGTTGAGGTGGAGGACGTTGAGTGATGTGCGCGCGCGGTAAAGGTCTGCGGAGCATCGCCTTGTTGAGCCTGTTGGCGCTCTCTGCTTGCAAAATGGCGGATGCTTCTCCTGATCGGCCTGATACTGCGCTAGAATTCCCGCTGCCAGATCGGCCCGTTTCCACGGTCACCTCGAATCAGTTCCAAAATGAAGACGTGCGCGACAGCCGCGGCGAGGCACAAAAGGTCATGGATCTTGCCGCGATTACTGACGGCATGACCGTCGCCGATATTGGCGCTGGCGAGGGGTATTACACCGTTCGCTTGGCGGAGCGTGTGGGCACAGACGGCCGCGTGCTCGCACAGGATATTGATAGAGATGCATTGGAGCGGCTTGGCAATCGTGTCGAGCGCGAACGGCTTGAAAACATATCGATTAAACTGGGCGCAGAAGATGATCCGCAATTACCCCAAGATAGTTTCGACCGCATTTTCTTGGTGCACATGTATCATGAGGTGACGGAGCCTTACGCCTTTCTTCACCGGCTTTGGCCCGCTTTGACCCAAGGTGGTCAGGTGATTGTCGTGGACACGGATAGGCCCACCGACCAGCATGGTATACCGCCATTGCTGCTGTCGTGTGAGTTTGCAGAAGTTGGTTTCCGCCTCATCGAATTTGTCGAAAAGCCTGATATTCGCGGATATTTTGCTCGGTTTGAGCGTAAAGAAAAACGTCCAGAACCCGCCGAAATCAAGGCATGCAGCAATGGCACGCAATGACGGGGTCATTCTTGCAACAAAGTCATACACAGCCTCTTTCCAGAAACCGCTACGCATTGGCGGCCAATCTGGTCTAGAGGACGTTAAATTATTGGCCGCACATAAGGTCGCTGCGCGCCATTGGGGAGCTATTCATTGTTTAAGGGATTAAGTCCGATCATCTATGGCGGGCGCGAAGTTTGGCCGCTGATCGAAGGCGGCAAAGGCGTTTCGGCAACCAACCATTTGAGCTCTGGCGCATGGGCTGCGGCGGGCGGTATCGGCACGGTCAGCGCAGTGAATGCCGACAGTTACAATGAAGACGGAAGCCTGGTGGAATACACCTATCCGCAAGACACTCGCAAAGGTCGCCATGACCAGCTGGTCGAATATTCGATCCGCGGCGGGGCAGAGCAAGTCAAACGCGCCTATGAAATGTCCAATGGCAAGGGCGCGATCAACATCAATATTCTGTGGGAAATGGGCGGCGCGCAAGCCGTTCTCGAAGGGGTATTGGAAAACACCAAGGGCATGGTCACTGGCGTAACTTGCGGGGCCGGAATGCCCTACAAATTGGCCGAGATCGCCGCGCGGCATAGCGTCAATTATTTGCCAATCGTATCCTCTGCCCGTGCGTTTCGTGCGCTTTGGAAACGCAGCTATAAAAAAGTTCCGGAATGGCTGGCGGCTGTGGTTTACGAAGACCCATGGCTCGCAGGCGGGCACAATGGCCTCTCCAACGCCGAAAGCCCGACTGACCCGCAAGACCCGTACCCCCGGGTTAAGGAATTGCGCGAAACCATGCGCAAGGAAGGCGTCAGCGAAGACGTGGCCATCGTAATGGCTGGCGGCGTTTGGTATTTGCGCGAATGGAATGATTGGATCGACAATCCTGAGCTTGGCAAGATCGCTTTTCAATTCGGCACGCGCCCTTTGATTACAGAGGAAAGCCCGATCCCGCAGGTCTGGAAAGACATGCTGCGAACGGTGAAGCCAGGCGATGTTTTGCTGCACAAATTCTCGCCCACTGGCTTTTATTCCTCGGCTGTCAAAACGCCGTTTCTATTGGAATTGATGGGACGCAGCGAACGCCAAATCCCCATTTTCAAAAAGGGTGCAGAAGACGGTACCGTCCAACTCGGCGATACAGGCAAAGCGCGCAGCATGTGGGTCAAGCCTGAGGATCAAGCCAAAGCCGCCAAATGGATTGCGCAGGGCCACACAGAGGCATTGAAAACGCCTGATGATACGGCGATTTTTGTGGAGCCATCCGCGCGTGATGTTATCCGCAAGGATCAAAAAGATTGCATGGGCTGTCTGTCGCATTGCGGGTTCTCATCATGGAAAGATCATGATGATCACACCACCGGCCGCCTTGCTGATCCGCGCAGCTTCTGCATTCAGAAAACCTTGCAGAGCATCTCTCATGATGGAACGCCGGATGAGAACCTCGCCTTTGCTGGACATTCTGCCTATCGTTTTGCGCAGG
>CALFEA010000214.1 GCA_937950385.1 uncultured Altererythrobacter sp.
TGGATTGTTGAGGGGCATGAACCATTATGAAACCCGCCCTCACCTTAGAAGAAGCGCAAATCCGCGTGCTGGCTTTGTCACAATCAATGCCAAGCGAGGATGTGCCGCTTGCACAAGCAGTGGGCCGATACCTTTGCGAAAATATTGTAAGTCGCCGTACTCAACCCAGCGCAGATTTGTCCGCAATGGATGGCTATGCGATTGGACCGGATAGACCTGAGAGAAGCCAGTGGAAATTGGTTGGCGAAAGTCGCGCGGGCGCGCCTTGGGGCAAGGAATTAAAGGCCGGCGAAACGGTTCGTATTTCGACTGGCGCTCACGTACCTGCAGGCGCAGACAGAATACTCATTCAAGAAAATGCAGATGCCAACGGCAATATTATTGCTCTCACAAGCGACTACCCTGCCTCGCTCCGCCATGTCCGCCAGCGGGGCTTTGACTTTACCAAGGGTGATGCTCTGATCCAGGCTGGCACAAAGCTCAATGCTGCCCATATTGCCCTTGCAGCTAGCGCTGGTCACTCGAAAGTCTGCATCGCCCGGCCGCCGCGTGTTGCAATCTTAGATAGCGGAGATGAGTTGGTTGCCGATCCCGCTTCGGCAAAACAGCACGAACTCCCCGCCAGCAATGGCATTATGCTCGAAGCTATGGTTGCCCCAATGGGATGCTCAGTATCGAGGCTTGGCCCAGTCGGTGATGATGCAGATGCTTTGGCGCAAGCCTTAGAAGGCGCTGAAGACGCTGACATCCTCATAACCACGGGCGGTGCGTCTGTTGGCGATCATGATCTGATGCAGCCAGCCCTGAAAGCATGGGGCGCAGAAATGGATTTTTGGCGAGTAGCGATGAAACCGGGCAAGCCAATTATGCTGGCGACGCGTGAAAATGCTAAAGGTCGCAAACAATTGATCTTCGGCCTGCCGGGAAATCCTGTATCGGCCTATGTCACGGCCTTTCACTTCGCCCTGCCTGTTATTCGAGCAAGCATGGGTGCCACAAAACCTGGAAACACGGTGTTGCGATTGCCAGCAGGTTGCCCCCTTCCCGCAATCGGGCCGCGCCGGGAATTCATGCGCGCACATTGGGATGGTATGACAGTGACACCGGTTGGATCACAGGATTCAAGCGCTTTGGCCGCATTGTCGCACGCCAATTGCCTCATTGATCGTCCTGCACAGTCCGCCAAAGTCGAAGCAGGAACTAATGTCCCTGTCTATCTCCTAGGGAATGGTCACGCTTGACTTGAACTCAAAGGTTGCCTAATTGTTCTTTATTCGTTCACTATATAGGTGAGTGAAACCCAAGGCGAGCTAAGAGGAGAATCGCCATGCTGACGGCTAAGCAGCACGAATTAATCCAATTTATCCAACAACGTTTGGAAGACACTGGAATTTCGCCCAGTTTTGAAGAAATGAAAGAGGCGCTTGATCTCAAGAGCAAGTCTGGCGTTCACCGCTTGATTTCGGCTTTGGAAGAACGCGGGTTTATCCGCCGCCTTCCCAATCGGGCGCGCGCTTTGGAAGTGATTAAACAGCCAGAGGATGCAACTCCTGCAGCAGCTGCGCGTGCGCCTGCATCCAATGATGCGGTATCGCTTGTGAAGGCTCCTGCAGCACCCGTGCCGCAACCCGCCAATGATGTGATTGAAATTCCGCTGCATGGCAGAATTGCAGCAGGCGCTCCGATTGAAGCCTTGGAAGGTCAAAGCAGTCTTCCTGTTCCAGCGGCATTGCTAGGCCCAGGCGAGCATTATGCTCTCGAAGTATCGGGAGATTCGATGATTGAGGCAGGCATATTCGACGGTGACTTTGCGCTTGTGAAACGCACGGATAGCGCACGCAGCGGCGAAATAGTGGTCGCATTGGTTCGCAATGAAGAAGCTACGCTCAAATATCTTGCCAAAGAAGACGGTATGGTACGGCTTGACCCTGCAAATGCTGCCTATGATGCTCAGGTTTACAAGCCTGCTGAGGTTGTTGTGCAAGGCAAGCTTGCCGGCCTGCTGCGGCGTTACCACTGATACGATAAAGAACGTCCCAGCGTGGGCGGGCCTCGGCGCAGACCTCTTCAAAGATGGTCTGCATGCTATCCCCAGCGACAACCACCTAACTTTGTGAAAGGTGTTTATCGAGGCTCGCCGCGCCACCAACCATGTTCCCCCTGCCCGCTAGCAACGGTTGTAACCCTCTGGTCCGTTAACGTGATCGCGAGGCCGCCGCTGCTCTCAAGCATATTGCGATCCGCTTTGAGCCATTTGGGCTTACATGAACTCGGCAACCATCTGTCAGCGATGACGATGTCGGCACGCTCACATGCGGCTGCGAGAGCGCGAACCTCGACTCGCTCGCGGTTGCGCGCCATCAGAATTGACCAGTCACGCCCTCCGCGTTCAATCGTAACAACGCAAAATTCATTGGAGCACTCCGCTCCCTCCCACTGCGCTAAAGGAATAGGTGCACTTTTTACACTTGAAAGCTCCAAAAGATTGTCTTTTGAGTAGGATGAACGGCTATCACGCAGGCTGAGAAGGCGTTTTTCTCCGTTCGCTTCATCTTCCATCGTTATTCCAACATGACGACCGTCGCTTGATATCAGTACATCGGGAATAGGCGTCAAAAGCAGCATAATGGTCGCGGCAGAAATAGGCGCAAATCCAAGCAGTCGGTAGCCACCTCGCCATAAAGCGAGCCACAGCAAGCCAGCGATGAACAACGCATAATTGAGCCAACTCATTTGCGGCATCAGATTGACCGCACCAGGTTGAGCCGCCGTAAAATGCGCAATGGCTAGCAATAGTTCCAAAGACTTGCCCGCCAGCCACCAAAATGGCGCACCAAGGCCGACCACATCAAATACCAAAGCGATCGCGATCAATGGCATAGAGGCAAAAGTGACGAGTGGTATCGCGATGACATTGGCGAGTGCGCCGTAAACACCCGCGCGGTGGAAATGAAAAAGAACAATCGGCATCAAAGCGATTTCAATCACAAAACCCGTCACCAACAGCATCACAGCGCGCCGTGATATAGTCGCGGACCAATCTTCTTCACGCGGGGCTAAGAATGCCCGCACTGGGCCGCAATTATGCAAAGCAACGATAGCAATCACAGCGGCAAAGCTCATTTGAAAGCTCGGCCCGATCAGTGATTCTGGCCAAAACAGCATTACAAAAAACGCAGCAGCCGCCACCATTCTCAGTGACAATGCGTCACGGCCCATTGCCAGCGCGATCAAAACCAATACTGCGCCAACGCAGCTGCGGACGGTTGGAACCTCTGCACCTGTTAGCAGAGTATAACCAATGCCAACCAAAGCGCCGCAGCCCGCTGCAACAACCGGAAGCCGAACGCGCAAGACCAAGCCCGGCCATAGCGCCAAAAGCTTCAGCGCGATCAAATAACCGGCGGCGATTACAGCACTGACATGCAGGCCACTGATTGACAGCAAGTGCGTGAGGCCCGAATCCCGCATGGCTTCCTCGTCAGCCTCCGAAATCCCGCCGCGATCACCGCTCGCAAATGCAGCTGCAATCGAACCTGGCGAACCGCTCAAGCGCTCCCGGACATGGCTGGATAAAAACCGCTGGACCACGGGCAAGCCGCTATCATTGGTAGAGGGCGTAACGACATCAATTTCACCCACGAGTGAGCCGGTCGCCGCCAATCCTTTGAACCAGGCAGCGCGCGCAAAATCATAACCACCCGGCAGCATCGGTGAGGCAGGCGGCATCAAACGAACTCGCATCTCTAAAATTGCGCCTTCCGCCATACCTTCATCGATGTTTTCAAGCGGTACATTGACGCGAATTTTGCGCGCTGTGCCGGTCGAAGCATCGCGCACTGCCATGGTTATTCTAACACGGCCGCGTGCAGGCTGGTCCTCTCGAACCATGACTTGGCCTTGAACACGTTCAACACCGGGCCGATCGACGGCCTCTGCTCCGGCAACTTCTGAACGCACCCAGATTAGCGAAACGCCTAGGGCAAACATCAATCCAACAGCGATCATTCCTGCGCGCAAATGCGGCCGATCATCTGCCGGATCTTCGGCTTCTATTTGCAGCAAGGCAGCTCCGGCCAATGCCAATAAGAGGCCAAACCCAATCGCCGATGCCCATTGCCACGGGGATTTGAGAGCGAACCAAGTTGCGATACCGCTGCCCAAAACAACCGCCAGCCAAGGTGCACGGTCGAAGCCAGCGCCAGCCAAGAAGCGCTCGACAAAAGCGGTGATGCTAGACAATGTAGGGAGCTTACGCCTAGGGCGCGGCTCCGGCGTGGTCTCGCCACTGATACTCCCTTCGATGGGTATCATGGGCGTATGATCTCTCAAGATGAACAATCCCCGTATCAGAAGGCACAGTATAAATAATGGCAAGTAAAAGTGACACAGCTGTAGTAACACGCTTCGCACCATCGCCAACTGGGTTTCTTCATTTGGGCGGAGCACGGACAGCTTTATTTAATTGGCTCTATGCTCGGCACTATGGGGGCAAAGCTTTACTGCGGATTGAAGACACAGATAAGAAACGGTCAACACAAGAAGCAATCGATGTAATCCTTGGCGGCTTAGGCTGGCTCGGATTGGACTATGATGAAGCCCCAATCTACCAATCAAAGCAAGCAGCACGCCACGCAGAAGTGGCGCATAAATTGCTTGAAGCGGGCCATGCATATAAGTGTTTCGCCACGCAGGAAGAGCTGGAAGCCATGCGGGCCGAGCAGCGCGAAAAGAAGCTGCCGCTGCGCTATGATGGTCGCTGGCGTGACCGCGATCCGGCCGATGCTCCTGCTAGGGCAAGCTATACCGTTAGGCTCAAAACTCCGATGACAGGTGATGTTACTATTGCCGATGCCGTTCAGGGGGATGTGTCAGTCAAAAACGAGGAACTCGATGATTACATCATCCTTCGCGCCGACGGCACGCCGACCTATATGCTGGCGGTGGTGGTTGATGATCATGACATGGGGGTCACGCATGTTATCCGCGGCGATGACCATTTGAACAATGCCTTTCGCCAACTGCCGATTTATTCCGCTATGAACGACATAGAAGGCGATTGGCCGCTTCCTACATATGCACATATCCCGCTGATCCACGGCGCGGACGGTGCCAAATTGTCAAAACGTCACGGCGCCGTTGGGGTTGAGGCTTACCGAGATGAGCTAGGGATATTGCCTGATGCGATGTTCAATTATTTGCTGCGACTTGGCTGGGCCTCTGGCGATCGAGAAGAGATTACACGCGCAGAAGCGATTGAGCTGTTCACTCTAAAGGGTGTGGGGAAAAGCCCATCACGCTTTGACTTGAAGAAGCTTGAAAACCTGAATGGCCATTATATCCGAGAGGCTGATGATGCAGTGCTAGCGCACCTTATCGCACCGATGCTGGATGAAGATGCCGACGCTGAACTGCTTAAGAAGGCAATCCCTGTGCTCAAACCCCGCGCTAAAAACCTCAATGAACTGGCAGAAGGTGCAAGCTTCCTATTCGCAAAACAACCGATAGCGATGACCGAAAAGGCTGCAAAAGCGCTTGATGCAGACGGACGCGCGCGCCTGGCCATGCTTTCTGAACTGTTTCGGGCCGAAAAAGACTGGACATTCGAAGCTCTCGAAGCCACTACGAAATCAACTGCTGAGGCCCATGAATTGGGCTTTGGCAAGCTCGCGCAGCCCTTGCGCGCAGCCCTTACCGGAACGATGAATTCGCCCGGTATCTTCGATGTTCTGGTCCTACTTGGACGGGAAGAGGCTCTTGCACGAATT
>CALFEA010000215.1 GCA_937950385.1 uncultured Altererythrobacter sp.
GTGGTTGCGTGCGGCGATTGCGGGGGTGACGAGAAATAGATCACGGTTCATTTTTTCACTCCAGATCTGAATGCAGACTTGCTTAACCGCTGCGCTTTAGGCATTTCTCCAATCGGAACACCCGCCGGCCGACGGACAAGCGAGCCAATTCGAGAATCCAGCCACTCCAGCCGCTCTTCAATCCCTGTCGTCACCGGCTCATCGGTGATCTGCACTGTGATCCGTTTCAGCGCATAGCCCTCACCAAAGCTCGCCGCGAGGTCATCAGGATCAACCTCGGCGACACTTGTCGGATCATCCAGATCGTCAAATGTCACCAGCATCGGAACCCGGCCACTGGTGATGGGCATATCCTTGCCCTCGAAATTGGGCCAAACTTCGATACTTTTCGAAGCCGTAGTTCGAAATATATGCCACATCGTCTGAGAAGCATGGTCAACATTTCCGGACGCTCCGGTCAACAGTGCAAACAAGACCGCCCCATTCGGCAAGTCTACCACTACAGCTTCGCCGCGAGCTCTTCCATAATTACCGTCATTCGCCATCTTGGAAAAACGCACTTCGCGCACCGCAAAGCCCTCAATCAAGCCCTGCGGCGTATCGACCTCAACCGTCATCCGATATCTGAACGCATCCGGCAGGGGGGAGCCGCAACCTGGAAGTAAGATGGCGCCCGCCCCTATCAGTAAGCCCAACACACCTTTCCCGAACCCGCGCCGCGCCATCATGCTCTTGACCTTTCTTTAGTAAACATAGCATCCGCCCTCTAGCAGCAACGCTGCGCCTGATTACCCAAACTGCAAAATCCATCTGTAGCGCCCCGCCCTCACCAAAGTGCTAATATTTCGGGACAGTCTTATCCAAACTCAGGCGGCGAACTTGCTCATATACGCATAGCCGTCTAAGCGCGCCTGCACCGCTATGGCAATCTAGGGAATGGGCCGCGATGAGCGACCACAAAGTGACCAGCGCTGATTACACGATACCCGAGGGGCCGTTCCGCCTCGCCGGGCCAATCGTGCGTCCAGCCGCCGGAGCCCTGCCCCTTCGCGGTGACCTTGCCCATATCGCGCTGGTTGGCACGCATTTGGCGGCGCATTATGTTATTCCAAACAAGGGCTTGGTTGGCGCCTCTGATGTCACTCTAAAGCATACGCCAGCCGATGATGCGGAGGATCATGTGACCCTGCCCGCGGGCACTGCGGTGGAATTGCTGGATGAGGCAGGCGATTGGGTCTGGCTGTGCTGCGGCCCAGCTGGCCCCGCCGGTTATTGCCGCGCTAGCGCCTTGGCTTGAGAAGCGATAACGATTTGATATTATGACAATTTCGATCTTCATTGACGGCGCAGCTGGCACCACAGGCCTAGAAATCCGCGAAAGACTTGCGGGGCGGGAAGATTTTTCGTTGCTCGTTCTGGACGATGATCTGCGCAAGGATGAGGCGGCCCGCAAGGACGCCTTGCACAGCGCCGATGCTGCAATCCTGTGCCTGCCCGATGATGCCGCGCGCGATGCAGTGGCGCTGGCAAGCGGTTCAGATACAAGAATAATTGATGCGAGCAGCGCGCATCGGACAGCGCCAGACTGGACTTACGGCTTTCCTGAATTGGTCGGGCGTGATGCAGTTGCCGCCGCGCAATTTGTCGCCAATCCAGGCTGCTATCCAACCGGTTTCCTGGCCCTGCTTGCGCCGCTCATCCGTGCAGGAATGTTGCCACGTGATTTCCCCTACAGCGTCAATGCGGTTAGCGGATATTCGGGCGGCGGCAATACCTTGATCAGCCGGTTTGAAGGCGCACCAGAAATCGCATTTCGCAGCTATGGCTTGGACCTTGCTCACAAGCATCTACCCGAAATTCAGGCGCTGGCCGAGCTCCAGCACGCACCCGTTTTTGCACCAGCCGTAGTGCCAGCCCATCGCGGAATGTTGGTTGAAATTCCATTGGCTTTGGGCGCAATCAAAAACGCCCCCTCACCTGCTGAAATCGCAGCAAAATGGGATGAGGTCTATGGGGGATCTCGCGTCATCTCGCTTTTGGCCTCATCTGGCCTCGGCTCAGAATTGCTGCTCGAACAGGGCGCTAAGCCATGGGACGGCATGGAGCTAATGATCGCTGCCAATCAAGCCGGAACGCAGGCGCGATTGATCGCCCGCCTCGACAATTTGGGCAAAGGCGCAAGCGGTGCGGCTATCCAGAATTTGAACTTGATGTTTGGGTTAGAAGAAACGAGCGGATTGCGGCTCTAGCAGCTTTGTCACGTATACTATTGCCTAAATATTAGGCAGCTCGAGTCACATCTTTGGGCAATTGGCCACCAAACACCGCCGACCACCGCCGCAATTCCTTGTGGAACACCCCATTTACAGGCGGCGAGAAAAAGCTAACGTTCCCCACGCCACTATTGGCACGATTCTTGGATAAAAATAGAGTCATAACAGCGGGTTCAGCGCGCTTTGATTGCACGCTTGATTGCCCACCGACTTCTCTGGGGGAAGACAAACGTGAAGAAAATCGAAGCCATCATCAAACCCTTCAAGCTCGACGAAGTGAAGGAAGCGCTGCACGAAATCGGCGTATCCGGCATCACCGTAACAGAAGCCAAGGGTTTTGGCCGGCAAAAGGGCCACACAGAGCTCTATCGCGGCGCAGAATATGTCGTCGACTTTCTGCCCAAGGTGAAGCTGGAAGTAATCGTCTCAGACGGCATCGCAGAACGCGTGGTTGAGGCCATTGCAGCGGCGGCACAAACGGGCCGGATCGGCGACGGTAAAATCTTCGTCTCACCGATTGAAAGCGCACTGCGCATCCGCACCGGTGAGAAGGACGACGACGCCATTTAGGCGGACGCTTCCACACCTAATTTCGCCTGCATCACAGCGGGCATTTTTCAAACAAATATCTGTTTATCTGGAGAAAGATACAAAATGGCTACTTCAAAAGAAATCGTCGCAACCATCGCCGATCAAGAGATCGAGTGGGTCGATCTTCGCTTTACCGATCCAAAGGGCAAATGGCATCACCTGCAAATGCTCGCGACCGTGATGGACGAGGACGCATTGGACGACGGCCTGATGTTTGACGGCTCATCGATCCAAGGTTGGAAAGAGATCAATGAAAGCGACATGATCTTGAAGCCTGACCTCAACAAGGTCTATCCTGATCC
>CALFEA010000216.1 GCA_937950385.1 uncultured Altererythrobacter sp.
TGGCGTGCCCGTGCGGCTCGAACGCGTGATCGAAAACTTGATCGACAATGCGGTGTCTTTCTCGCCCCGCAATGCGCCCATCGATGTCGCAATTGATAATGATGGCGAGGAAGTCATCATCACGGTGAGCGATACAGGGCGCGGCATCCCGGAGGAGGCGCGCGAAAAGGTCTTCCAACGCTTTCATTCCGTGCGCCCAGATACTGAGGATTTCGGCAATCATTCCGGGCTCGGCTTGGCGATTGCTCGCACCATTGCAGAGGCGCATGACGGCAGCCTAACCGCCATATCGCGTGCCGATGGCGAGCCTGGCGCATGTTTGAAGCTGACGCTGCCCGCAGCCCAATGAGCAGCGAACATCCTGCAGCAAAGCTCCTACAGGCAAGCTGTGTGGCAGTGGATGGCCACGCGGTGATGATTGAAGGCGAACCGGGCAGCGGCAAAAGCAGCCTTGCACTGACGCTGATTGATCGCGGCGCGCGGTTGATCGGCGATGACGGTGTAACTTTGTCCATTTCAGACGGCGTGCTTACCGCTTCACCGCCGCCCAATATCGCGGGCAAAATTGAAATCCGCCATGTCGGGATAACCGATATGCCCGCCACCTCCGCACCGCTTGCACTTATTATCAGACTGGCTGAAACCGCGCCGCGTCTGGTGGAGCCAGCGGCAAAACGCGATATTTTGGGCGTTGCGATCCCCGCCCTCATCCTGCCTGCCCATGATCCGGCCCTTGCTCTGCGCACAGAATATGCGCTGCATATGCATGGGGTGAAAACAGGATGAGGGAAAAAACGCTTTCCAAGCCCGCCCACGAGGCGCAATAGACGCATCCTCATGAGCTCATCCACGCGCCTTCCCGACCCATCTGACAAGCAAACCATTCTGCTGGTCACCGGCCTTGCTGGCGCTGGCAAATCCACCGCGCTGCAAGTGCTGGAGGATCTGGGCTGGGAGACGATCGACAATTTCCCCGTGCGCCTGCTCAAGGGTTTGCTGGCCAATCCAGACGACCAAAATGTCAGCCAAAGCGGACCGCTGGCGATTGGGTTCGATTCGCGCACCCGCGGCTTTGTCCCGCATGATGTGATTGCGCTGGTGAAAGAGCTGACCCAATTGCCGCAATTTCAGCTGAGCACGATGTTTATCGATTGCTCCTCTGGCGAGCTGGAGCGGCGCTATAATGAAACCCGCCGGCGTCACCCGATGGCGCATGGGCGGCCGCTGCAAGACGGCATTCGCGCGGAGCGCGAGCTGCTGGAACCGATGCGCCGCTGGGCCGATATTGTCATCGACACCAGCGATTTTGCGAGCAATCAATTGCAGCAGCACATTCGCGAATTGTTCGGCACAAGCGTAGAACAGCCAATGACAGTCACCGTCTCCAGCTTTGGTTTTGCGCGCGGAATGCCGCCGCTGGCTGATCTGGTGTTCGATATGCGCTTCCTCGATAATCCGCATTGGATCGATGAATTGCGCGAGCAAACCGGCCTTGATGCACCCGTCGGCGATCACATCCGCAAGGATAGCGGCTTTGCCCCTGCGTTTGAACGGATCAGAGATCTGATTTTGGACCTGCTGCCGCGCTATGCCGCGCAAGGCAAAAGCTATGTCCACATCGCCTTTGGCTGTACCGGAGGGAGACACCGCTCTGTCTTTACCGCCGATCAAATGGCCGCGCTCTTGCGTGAAGAGGGCTTTTCGCCCACTGTTCGCCATCGCAATTTGGGATCCAGAGCAACCGACGCCATTGAGCAGATGAAACGGTAAGCCCCATGAGTTTGACCAAGGCAATACGCATATGACTGGCAAAAACGGATCCGGTATTCACACATGATTGGTATGATTTTGGTCACCCATGGCGATTTGGCCAAGGAATTTGTCCATGCAATGGAGCATGTCGTCGGCCCCCAACAGGCTGTGGCAACCGTCTGCATTGGCCCCAATGACGATATGGAGCAGCGCCGCGCAGAGATCGCCAATGCGATCACCGATGTCGAGGCGGGATCGGGCGTTATTGTCCTGACCGATCTATTCGGCGGAACCCCGTCCAATCTGGCGATTTCTTTGCTGGAACGCGGCAAGGTTGAAGTGATCGCTGGGATCAACTTGCCCATGCTCATCCGGCTGGCCGGTGCGCGCAGCAAAATGGACGTGGCACAGGCCGCCCAAGCCGCGCAGCAAGCGGGCCGCAATTATATCACCGTAGCCTCTGAACTTCTGGGCCAAGAGGCTGAGCCGCGCGAGGCTCAGGCATGAGCGCATTTCGCAAAACCATCACCATCGTCAACAAGCGCGGGCTGCATGCACGGGCCAGCGCAAAATTTGTCGGCGCTGTGGCAGAAATTCCCAGTGAAACTTCTGTGCGCATCGCCAAGGGCGGCAATGAAGCGGGCGGCGGTTCAATCCTCGGGCTGATGATGCTGGGCGCAGCCAAGGGCGATGACATCGAATTGATCGTCGAGGGCGATAATGCCGACACAGTGATGGGCGAACTTGCCGCCCTGATTGAAAATGGCTTTGGCGAAGAGTGAGCACGCCCGCCGCAGCTGAACCGCGAGGCCAATAATGCGCCGCGAAATTACGGGCTATTCCAATCCCACCGTCAAATATCTGCGCTCTTTGCGCGAGAAGAAACACCGCAAGGCGGCAGGCGAGTTTTTGGCCGAGGGGCTGCGCCTGCTCACCGATGCACGCGAATGCGGCCATCTGCCTGAATTGCTGGTGATGGCAAAAACGCGCGAGGCTCACACATTGCTGGATGTGCTGGAGGCAGAGGTGCTGCGCAGCGGCGGCGAAGTGATTGAAACAACGCCCGATATTCTCTCCAAAATCACCGGCAAGAGCAATCCGCAGACTGTGACCGGCGTGTTCAAAGAGTTCGATACGTCTCTTGCTGCGCTTGACCGCGATGCTGCGCCAATATGGATGGTGGCAGAAAGCCTGCGCGATCCGGGCAATTTGGGCACAATGCTGCGGACATGCGATGCCGTGGGTGCGGGCGGTTTAATCCTAGTTGATGATTGCGCCGATCCGTTTAGCGCAGAGGCCGTGCGGGCCAGCATGGGCGCGGTGTTTACGAAGAGCATTGCGCGGGCAAGCTGGGATGAGTTTCTGCCTTGGCTGCGCAGCGGACCGGGCCAATTGGTCGCCGCATCATTGCGCGATGCCGTACCGTACCGCGGGGCAGAATATACAAAGCCCTGCTTTGTGCTGGTTGGCAACGAATCGCAGGGCCTGCCGGAAAGCTATGAAGCGGAATGCGATCTGCGCGTCACCATGCCAATGCGCGGGCGCGCCGACAGTTTGAACGCCTCTGTTGCAGGCGCTGTGCTGGCCTATGAAGTGCTGGCGACGCTGGAGAAATAGGCGCTATTCAGCGGCCTGCTTATCGGTGGGCGCGCTATCAATCAGCAGCCGCTCCGCCTCATCGGACGCATCTGCATCTTTCGCATTGTAGCGCGGCGCACCTTCGACCAGCGGAACCTCAGCGATCTCCGCTTTGCCCACTTCGACGCCTTTGTCAGCCAGCCGCTTACCGGATGAGAGCACATTGCGCTCGAACGAACCGACGAATTTGTTGTAATTGTTGACCGCGCTCTCAAGCCCGCCGCCAACGCGTTTCAAATGCTCTGCCGACACGCGCAAACGGTCGTAAAGCTCTGCACCCATGCGGCCAATTTCTTGCGCTTCTTTGGCCAAGCCATCCTGCCGCCAAACCTGTGCAACCGTGCGCGCAATCGCAACCAGATTGGTCGGTGTCGCCAGCAACACGCGGCGCTCAAAGGCGAAATCCCACAGCTGCGGATCAGCATCCAGCGCAGCTGTTACAAAATGCTCGCCTGGAATAAACATAATGACGTAATCGGGCGCTTCTTCGAATTGACTTTGGTAGCTTTTGGCGCCCAAGGTTTGCACATGATTGCGCATGCTCTTGGCGTGCAATTTCAAATGGTGTTCGCGCGCATCATCATCATCCGCCTCAAACGCTTCTTGATAGGCGTTGAGGGAAACCTTGCTGTCGATCACGAGCTTTTTCTGACCCGGCACATTGATGATCGCATCAGGGCGCAGCCGCCCATCCTCGGTATCAACCGATTGCTCCAACTCAAAATCAGTGTGCTGCGCTAGCCCGCATTGCTCCAGCAGATTTTGCAGCGCCCGCTCGCCCCAGCGTCCGCGCGCTTTGGGTGCATTGGTGAGTGAATTGCCAAGCCGCTGCGCCTCGCGCCTCACGTCTTCTTGCCCCTCGCGCATGGATTGGATCAGGCCGTTCAATTGTCCAAAAGCATCGACCCGCTGCTTCTCCAAAGTCTCAACCTGTTTTTCATATTTTTCAAGCCGTTCACCCACAGGATTGAGAAGCGTTTTGATCTTCTCCTCGCCTGCGGCTTCTGATTGCTTGAAGCGTTCATCCGCGCGTTTCAGAAATTCTTCCTGATTGCGCTGAAGCACTTTTGCGCCTGTGTTTTCAAACTCTTGCAAGAGCTTGCTGCGGCTTTCTTCCAGCAAGCGTTTTTGCTCAGCGAAACCGGCGCGCTCTGCATTGAACTGTGCGTTTTGTGCGCGGGTCTTATCCAATTCTGCGGCCAATTGGTCGGCCCGCAATGCGCGCTCTTTTGCCGCTGAAAGCTTGATCTGGGATTGCCCCAATTCCGCGCCAGCCTGGCGGAATTTCTCGTCCAATTCCTTCGCTTCGCCCGCCTTTTCCTCAAACCGCGCGCGCCAATCGGCAACCGGCTTTGACCCAAAGAACCACCCCGCCCCGCCGCCAATGGCAAGGCCGAGAATGAGCAAAATTACAGCGAGAATTGTCGTATCCATCGTAGTACCCTACATAGAACGTAAAGGGAACGCTAGGGAAGACTGATGCTTTTCCGCAGGTTTACTCCCCGCCTTTGCCCAAATATTTGATCGCGAGATTGTAGAGGACATAAAAGCCGAGTGTGAAAACCGTAAAATAGGCTGCAAATCGGATCGACAATTCGTCGAAACCCAGCCCGCGATCAAAATAGACCCAGGCCGACATAATCACAGCGTATATAAACCCAGCAAGGGCCGCGATCGGGAGGCTGATAGGCCCCTTCACGTTACGCCGCCCGCAATTTCTTCAGTTTTTTCAGCGCCATTTGCTTTTTCAAACGCGATAAATGGTCAATGAAAAGAATACCTTCCAAATGGTCCATCTCATGCTGGATGCAAGTCGCCATCAGGCCGGTCAGCTCTTCTGTATGGGCTTTGCCGTCGGCGTCCATATATTGCACCGTGCAGGTTTCGGGCCGATCAACATCGGCGTAAATCTCCGGCACGGACAGGCAGCCTTCTTGATAGGTCGCCAGCTGCTCTGCTGGATCGACAATCACAGGATTTACGAAAACACGCGGCTCATTCTTCGTTGCTGGATGCGTGTGGGCGTGGCCATCATGATCACATTCCACCGGATCCGCATCGGGATCCTCTGGTTGCAGATCAATCACCAACACACGGCTAGGCACGCCGATTTGGATCGCGGCAAGGCCGATACCATTGGCGGCATACATTGTCTCAAACATGTCTGAGATCAGGGTTTTAAGATCGTCGTCAAATGCGGTTACGTCCTTGGAGACGGTTTTGAGACGCGGATCGGGAACTTCGATGATTTCGTGAATAGCCATGAGGGTCGATTTAGGGAGCGATGGAGGCTGGCGCAAGAGAGGTGTGTTCTATTTGCGCTCGCGGCATGTTTGACCCAAAAAATTTGGGACAAACGCCTCCGCGAGGGCGGCCTAACCGGCCGGCGGGCAGTCGCCCTTTGACTGCCGTGACCAAGAATTCAGTGGTTTATACAGGCCGCCGCGCTCTCAGCGCCTGCGCCAGCGTGCCCTCATCGAGATAATCCAGCTCGCCGCCAACCGGCAATCCATGCGCCAATTGCGTGATGCGGACGGAAAATTCCTCTAGCCGCTCGGCAATATAATGCGCAGTTGTTTGCCCCTCCAGCGTGGCATTCATCGCCAGCACCACCTCGTCAATGCCGCCTTGCGACACCCGTTCCAGCAACGATCCAATCGCCAAATCTTCTGGGCGAACGCCGTCCATCGCAGACAGTTTCCCACCCAGCACATGATAGCGGCCGGAGAACAATCGCGAGCGGTCCAACGCCCATAAATCCGCCACATCCTCCACCACGCACAGCGATTTTGCATCGCGGCGGTGATCGGCGCAAATGCCGCAAGGGTTCTGCGTATCGACATTGCCGCATTTCTCGCACTCGACCAAGGTTTCTTGCACGGCGGACAAGGCTTCGAGCAAAGCGGGCAAAGCCTGCTCTCGGTTCTTCACCAGCCACAAAACAGCGCGGCGGGCAGAGCGCGGCCCCAAACCGGGAAGACGCGCCAATGCGCCCGACAGACTGTCTATCTCTTGCGATGCCATAGTGTGAGCGATAGGGGCTTGCGACAGTTCAAGAAAGGGCCAAGGCACCAGTCATGCGCATCATTTTTATGGGAACGCCCGATTTCGCGGTACCGGCTTTGCGCGCTTTAGTGGATGCGGGTCACGAAATTGCCTGCGTTTATACGCAGCCGCCGCGCCCTGCTGGCCGAGGCAAGAAGCTGATGCCGAGCGCGGTGCAAAAGGCGGCAGAGGCATTGGGATTGGATGTGCGGTCTCCCAAATCGCTGAAGTCTGATGAGGCGCGCGCCGCTTTTGCAGCGCTCAATGCCGATGTCTGCGTTGTTGCCGCCTATGGTTTGATCCTGCCGCAAGTGGTGCTGGATGCGCCCAAGCACGGGTGCCTCAATATCCACGCCTCTATTTTGCCGCGCTGGAGAGGCGCTGCGCCAATCCACCGCGCGATTATGGCAGGTGATGCAGGCACAGGCGTGACGATTATGCAGATGGAAGCGGGACTGGATACCGGCCCAATGCTGGCGACAATCCGCACGCCTATCGAAGACAAAACCACTGGCGAATTGACCGAGGAATTGGCCGAGCTTGGCGCTGGGCTAATGGTGCAGGTTTTGCGCGAATTGGATAAGCATGTGCCGGTGGCTCAGGATGATGATGAGGCAACACACGCGCCCAAGATCGACAAGGCAGAGGCGCGGATTGATTGGTCCCGCAATGCCGAGGATTTGGTGCGCCATGTTCACGGGCTCGCCCCCTTCCCAGGCGCTTGGTTTGAGCATGATGGGCAGCGGGTGAAAATTTTGCGCGCTGAACTTGCCGAAGGTTCGGGTGCGGCGGGAGAAGTCTTGGACGATGATTGCACAATCGCGTGCGGATCGGGAGCCTTGCGCCCCACCCGCCTCCAGCGCGCAGGCAAACCGGCGATGGATCTCGCTGACTTCCTGCGCGGCAACGCCATCACCACAGGCACACAGCTAACGTGACCCGTTTCGCGCTTACCCTTGAATATGACGGAACGCCATTTCTTGGCCTCCAACGCCAGCCGCATGGGCCAAGCGTGCAAGGCGCAATCGAAGCAGCGGCCAAGGCATTGAGCGGCGAGGATGTGCAAATGCTCAGCGCGGGGCGCACCGATGCGGGCGTCCATGCGCTGGCCATGCGCAGCCATATTGATCTGGAAAAGGACATTGCGCCTTTTCGTTTGATGGAGGGGCTGAACGCGCATCTGCGACCCAATCCCGTCGCGGTCACGCATTGCGAAGTAGTGGATGAGGAATGGCATGCGCGCTTTTCCTGCACCGGCCGCCGCTATCTCTACCG
>CALFEA010000217.1 GCA_937950385.1 uncultured Altererythrobacter sp.
TAATGCACAAAAATGCACGGGATGCAGGCTTGTTTGCACAGCTCCCCGCTTGAGAGTTCCTTTCACTTGCAGAAACGTCTGAACCCACAATCAAAACTCCCGCATAACTTCACGCGCCCACTGCACATCCTCACTCTACACCAATACCCCCAAAACCCTTACAAAACTTGACGCCGCGCGCGCCCTCGCGCAATCCGTGAAGCAAGCGCACATTCAGCCATGCGCGCTCCCACAAGGATGGAACCCGCGATGACCACGGCCCCAAAAAGCAGGCCTAAAGAGACAAAACAGGTGGAGCGCAGCAGCTTCTGGCTGTTCTTGGCGCTCGCCACTTTGGCGATGATCTTGATTGTCTGGCCGTTTTACAAAGCGGTTTTGTGGGCGACGCTGGCGGCGATCATGTTCCAGCCGCTCTACCAATATATCCATACGAAAATGCCGCATAATCCCAGCAGATGCGCAATTGCGACCATGTTGATCATCACATTTGCCGTGCTGCTGCCGGCGTTTTTCCTTGGCGGATTGATCGTGGAAGAAGCCATTTCGGTGGTCGTCGCCTTTCAAAGCGGAAATATCGACATACCCGGCATGATCGATCAAGTGCGCAGCGCCTTGCCTGCCAGCCTCTTGCAAATGCTTGAGGACAATGGCTGGGGAGATATGGCCGATTTGCAGGCCCGAGCCCAAGAATTTGCCGCAGAAATCGCCACTTTGGTCGCGGGGCAAGCGGTGGCAGTGGGCGGCGGGGTTGCCAGCTTTGCATTAGCGTTCGGCATTGGGCTCTATGTTACCTATTTCCTGCTGCGCGACGGGCAAGAAATTGGCGATAAGATCATCCACTCTCTTCCGCTTGAACGCAGCATCGCAGTCCGCTTGGTTCAGGACTTTATCTCCATTGTGCGTGCCACCATCAAGGGTTCCGGCGTGGTTGGCCTGGTGCAAGGGGCATTGGGCGCGATAACCTTTTGGATTGCCGGTGTACCCTCTGCGCTTTTGTTTGGCGTGTTGATGGCGATATTCTCACTGCTTCCCGCCATTGGCAGCGGCATCGTCTGGGTGCCTGTGGCGATATGGCTGCTGGCAACGGGCATGATTTGGCAAGGCGTGTTTGTGATCATTTCCGGCATTGCTGTGATCGGCATGGCGGACAATGTCTTGCGACCGATATTGGTGGGCCGTGACACCGGCATTCCCGATTGGATCATCCTGATCACGACGCTTGGCGGGCTTTCCTGGATGGGTTTGTCAGGGATCGTCGTGGGGCCATTGGTGGCCGGATTGTTTCTCGCGGGGTGGTCAATCGCGGATGAGCGGCGCGGCGTAAACGATGCGCTTGAGCCGTCTGAGACACCTGCTTAAACTATGCGACAATTCGTAAAACCAGGCTCTCAAGAAGAGAAAGTCGGGCGGCTGATTTTGGCCGCCGTGCTGGTGTTGTTTTTGCCGAGCCTGCCGCTGGGCAATTATCTCGCCTATCCATTTGTGATTCTATCGACATGGTTCCATGAAATGGGCCACGGGCTAACCGCGATTATGCTGGGGTTCGATTTTGAAGCTCTAGAGATTTATTCCGATGGATCAGGAGTGGCATTGACCCGCTATGACGCAGCCCCTTCCAATATATCGCGCGCGCTGATCAGTGCAGGCGGGCCGATGGGGCCAGCTTTTATCGGTTCCGCGCTGATTATCGCCAGCCGTGATCCGCGCTTTTGGCGGCCCGCTTTATTGGGCCTTGCGGCGGTGATCGGGCTATCCACGCTGATCTGGGTGCGCAGCTGGACAGGCTGGTTGGTTTTGCCATTGAGCGGCTTGGTCATAGCGGCGATCGCATTGAAAGCCAGCGAAGGCGTCACGCGCTTTACGCTGCAATTTCTCGGCATCCACGCGGCGCTATCTATGTTTGGGCAATGGGACTATCTGCTGATGGAAAGTGCGGTGATCGGCGGGCAGCGAATGCCGTCTGATACAGGCGCGATGGAACAAGCCCTGCTGCTGCCGCATTGGCTGTGGGCAGGGCTAATAATTGTGAGCGCGACAGCGATGATCTTGGCCAGCTTGAAATATGCGCTGAAACTGGTTTTGCCGCAAAACCGTCAGCAATTTGAACCGTGACATCAGGCGAAAACACCTATGACACGATTGTGCTGGGCGGAGGGGCTGCTGGGCTCTTTTGTGCCGGTATTATTGGCCAATCCGGTAAGAGCGTGCTCGTGCTCGAAAAGGCCGAGGCGGTCGGCAAAAAGATCCTGATTTCGGGCGGGGGCCGCTGCAATTTCACCAATTCAGGGGCGAGTGCAGCAAATTTCATCTGCGCCAATCCGCATTTCGCCAAATCTGCCTTGGCCCGCTATACGCCAGCGGATTTTATCGCTCTGGTGGAGCGGTATAATATTGATTATCATGAGAAAACACTTGGTCAGCTGTTTTGCGATGGGCGTTCGCAACAGATCGTCGACATGCTTGAGGCCGAATGCGAGATGGGGCAGGCCAAAATCGAGACGGGCCGAGATGTCACCCATGTCGCGCGAGATGATACAGGTTATTTGGTAACCGCCAGCGGCATTGAATATCGCTGCGCCAATCTTGTCATTGCAACCGGCGGGCCGTCGATCCCGAAAATGGGCGCCACCGGATTTGCCTATGATTTGGCCCGTCAATTCGGCCTTAAAGTTGTCGAGCCAGTCCCAGCCCTAGTCCCGCTGACCTTGGGCGGCGAGGATGTATTGTTCCGCGATTTGTCGGGCGTATCTGCCCCGGTGGAGGCAAGTGCGGGGTCTGGCAAGAGCGCGGTGGCCTTTCCCGAGGCTGCATTGTTCACCCACCGCGGCCTGTCAGGCCCGGCTATTTTGCAGGTCAGTTCCTATTGGAAACATGGGCAGGCTGTGGCGATAAACTTCCTGCCTGAGGCGGATTATGACTGGTTGATAGCGGCGAAAAAGGCCAATCCGCGCGCAACGTTAAAATCCACCTTAACCCAGCATTTGTCAGAGCGCTTGGCGGCGACCTTGGCCGAGCGCCTGAAGCTTGGCGGCGAGCTGGCCAACTTGCCCGATGCCAAATTGCGCGGCGCCCAAGAACGGCTTGCGCGGTGGATATTCCAGCCCAATGGCACCGAAGGCTTCGCGAAAGCAGAAGTCACCGCAGGCGGGATCAGCACAGATGAATTATCATCACAAACCATGGAAGCGAAAAACCAACCCGGCCTTTATGCCATTGGCGAGGCTGTAGATGTCACCGGATGGCTGGGCGGGTATAATTTCCAATGGGCTTGGGCCAGCGCGCATGCTGCGGCTAAAGCCATCGCAAGCGCATAATGGGGCCAACGCGCATGCTGCGGCTAAGGCGATTTCGGCCTAAGTCACAGCCTTTATCGGCGTCACTGCCATCGCGCCGCCATCCTCTGCTGACAATCCAGCAAACAAAGTGTCCAAAATCTTCGCCAATTTCTCAGGCTTGAGCCGGTCACCGATGATCATCATCATTTGCGGCGAAGTGTAACACGCCACCATCTGGTTGATCAGTGTCAGCGCGCGGTCAATTTCAAGCCCACCAAAAAAGCCTTCGTCTTGAGCCTGCGCAATCAACTCGGTCAGATAGTGATCGGCCAAATCAATGTAGCCGCGCACCCGGTCAAAATGTGCCTCGCCAAGTTCAAGATACAGTGCGTATAATTCAAGATTATCAGTATAACGCTGCTTATCGCGCTCAAACCGTCTTGCGTAAAATTCGTAGAATTTCCGCCGGATCGGCAGGTCAGATGCGACCACCTCTTCCATAATTCTAATGTCGGGCGCGTACCATTGCCCGACAATTCCATCGATAAGATCGCTTTCTTCTGGGAAGATCGCTTCGATACGAGAGCGCGCAACGCCAGCCTCGCTTGCCAATGTCCCTCGGTCAATCGCCGCGCCGCGCCGCTCAATCAATTCCATCGCCAGAGCGATATATCGCTCTTTGTCTTTTGCAAGATCATCCTTGGTCATCGAATGAGGCCCTCCTGACTGGAATGCTATTTAGGCAGTGTGAGGGCGCGCTTAAACCCCTAGCTTGCAAAGAGCTTGCGAAAAATTCACACGAAGCGATGCATTTTGCGCAAGCATCAGCGGTAAATTAGCTCTCGCGCTTGCCTGCAATAATATCCAGCGCTTGCTGTTCCAGCACTTTATAGCGTTCGAAATCAGGGATTTTGCTGCGCATAAATTGGGCGATCTTGAGCAAATCTTCACCGTAATTGCCGGTCGCTTCAAACGGGGGGCCAAAGCCCAAGACCTTGCGCTTATTGCACACCCATGCAGGCACAATTGGCACATTGGCAGCGCGGGCCATGTGGTAAAAGCCTGATTTCCAGCTGCCATCAGTGGTGCGTGTGCCTTCTACCGCCAGCACTAATTGCAATTCATCACGGGCAGCAAAGGCCTCTGCGACTTGCTCAACATAATTGGCGCGTTTGCGCCGGTCGATCGGGATGCCGCCCATATCATACATAAAGCGGCCAATCGGCCAATTAAACAAAGTGTGCTTGGCAATAATATTGGGCTGGATGCCTTTTTCCGCTGTTGCGCCAACGAAGAAAACAATGTCCCAATTGGAGGTATGCGGTGCACCGGCGATAATGAACTTCTTGATGTCGCGCGGCACATCGCCATCGACGCTCCACCCTTTCGCATTCCATATTGCTAGGATGATCCGGCGCACAATACGCGACAATAGGCTGCGTTTGCGCGCTCCTGCATTGGCAGTAATTTCAGACAATTGCGTTCTCTCCCCTACCGCCTTGCGGATTGCATAGACTTTGCGTCGTCAGAGCAAGTTACGCAAGTGGCAGATGTTTGGACGTTACAAGCACAGCAAGCCCTTAACTGAATGCCATAGCGAGCCAGCGATCAAACAGCCGGTTAAACTGGAAGGTAAAAAAGCCCGCAATCAGCAATGCGCCGATAATCAAAGTGTAAACATGCCGCCGGTGGCTCTTGTGGTCACCCTTGCGCGCCGAGGAGTAAATTTGCCAACTTCCCCAAAACGCAAATACCGACAGAATGTGGATCGGGCTGAAACCGCCTTGATTGATCTCTCTGATGAAGAGCGACACGACGGCTGTAACGATCATAGTCACAAGCCATATTTTGCCAAGCAAGCGGTGGCGCGGCGTGCCCTTCTCGCACAGCAGGATAAAGGGGTTGAGCGCAAGCAGCAGGATAATGGTGGCGAAATGCGCGAAGAAAGTGATGGGAAAAAGGCGCATCTCACCCCATCCGCCCCATATGGCGAGGCCAATGGCAGCCAGCAGAACGTAGCTTAATGCGCTGAGTAGATAGTCGAGCCAGCTGGGTTTGTAGCCCCATAGCTGACGGTCTTTTGATTGCGGTTTTGTCGCCTTGTCTGCGTCAGCCTGCGTTGCCATTATCGTGTGTGCCCCCTCAATGTGTATGCGGGCAGCTTAGTTTGCTGTGCTGTGAAAGCGAGGGGGAATATTCATCTACCGTCATGCTGAACTTGTTTCAGCATCCATTTCACTGTCCGGCTCCGGGTTTTGGCACTGGGATGGACCCTGA
>CALFEA010000218.1 GCA_937950385.1 uncultured Altererythrobacter sp.
TTCACTGCCCAAAACCATGGGCCTGATCGTGCGGACCGCTGGCATAACGCGGACCAAAACAGAGATTAAGCGCGACTTTGATTATCTTGCGCGCCTGTGGGATGAAATCCGGCAGAAGACACTTTCCTCCACTGCGCCGGCTTTGGTGCACTCCGACAGCGATCTGATCAAACGCGCCATTCGCGACATCTACAATCGCGAGATTGAAGAAGTTATCGTTGAAGGCGAAGAGGGTTATAAATCCGCCAAGAGTTTCATGAAAATGCTCATGCCTAGCCATGCGCGCCGGGTAAAAGCCTATTCAGACCCCGTTCCATTGTTCCAGCGTTACGGCGCAGAGGATCAATTGCGCGCGATGTATGACCCAGTCGTGCAGCTCAAATCGGGCGGCTATCTGGTCATCAACCCAACCGAAGCTCTGGTTTCCATCGACATCAACTCAGGTCGATCGACAAAAGAGCACGGCATTGAACAAACCGCGACGGCCACAAACCTAGAAGCAGCGCGCGAGATTGCTCGTCAATTGCGCCTGCGCGATATGGCCGGTCTTGTCGTTATCGATTTTATCGACATGGATTACAATTCCAATGTCCGCAAAGTCGAAAAGACGATGAAGGACGCGCTGAAAAACGACCGTGCCCGCATTCAGGTGGGCCGCATATCCAGCTTTGGTTTGATGGAAATGAGCCGCCAACGTTTGCGCACCGGCGTGCTAGAAGCCTCCACACGCGAATGCCCGCATTGCGACGGTACGGGCCTTGTCCGCACTGCATCTTCGGCCGGTCTATCAGCATTGCGCCTGATCGAAGACGAAGCAGCGCGCGGCAAAGGCACAACGATTTCCCTGTCTGCCAGTACGGAAGCGGCGGTCTATCTGCTCAATTCCAAGCGCGACGAACTGGTTGAGATTGAGCACCGTTACGGCGTGAGCGTACAGGTCATCCCCGAAGGCGAGGATGAAGGCGCGAAAATGGCTGTGGCCAGCTCGGGCCCTCGCCCAACACAAGCACCTAAGTTTGATCCTATCATTGATGAAGACGATGATGAGGACGAAGTTGTCGAGCGCGATGAGGACGAGGATGAAGACGATCGTCCGAAGAAGCGCCGCCGCCGCCGAGGTGGCCGAGGCCGCAACAAGAACCGCGATCGCGGTGATGGTGATGGCGACGACAATGACGGGGAGAATGACGGTGAGAACCGTAGCAACGAACACTCAAGCGAAGATGATGCAGACGGCGAAGATAAGCCGAAGCGTCGCCGCCGCAGTCGCGGTGGACGTCGCCGCCGTAAGAACACAGATGAGAATGGTGCACCGGTAGAAGGCACTGAGGGCGAACCGGCCAACGATACGGCTAACGATGCACCTGCCGTTGAGGCTTCCACAGAAGAAACGGCTGCTGAAGACAAGCCTAAACGCAAGCGGGCACCTCGCAAAAAGAAGGCAGATGCAGAGGCAGGCTCAAACGCAGAGACGGTTGAAGCAAGTGTCGATACACAAGAAGCGCCTGCTGAAGAGAAACCCAAACGCAAACGGGCCTCTCGTGCTAAGAAGACAGTTGAAGATGCTTCTGCTGACGGGGCTCTGGTTGAAGAAAAGGCCGCAGAGAAACCAAAGCGCAAATCTCGCGCGAAGGCGAAACCAAAAGCCGATGAGGCCGCGGCTGATGCAGATGTGACGGAAGCGCCTAAGAAAGCTCCGCGCGCGAAGGCAAAGCCTAAGGCTGAAAAAGCTGAAGCCAAGCCTGCAACCAAAAGCGCTGAAGCTACTCTTGAAAAAGATGCGGACAAAGCGCCAGAAACCAAGAAGCGCGGCGGTTGGTGGCAACGCACTTTTGGCGAATAACGCTTCACTCTAATTGAGTAAAAAGGCTCGGAAAAGCGATTCAATGGGAAGTTAGCATTTTCGGGCCTTTTCTTTTGGCCAAGCCTTTCGGCTAGAGCCTAAGCCCCCGCTTTGCGCGCTACGCCCCATTCGTTCCAACTGGCAAAACGCGGCGCTTTGGGCAGATAGCCCTGTCCCATTGGCTCCACATCGAAACCCGCTCCGCGCAGCCCTGAACCAATCGGGCGCGTCAATCGGCAACCGCCAGCTAGCCGTTTCCATGTCGGCTCAATCCGGTCTTGCCATTTCGCAACATCAGCATCTGGTGCGCGGCCATGCTCAAGGAATAGCAAGCGGCCGCTCGGCTTCAACACTCGACGCATTTCGGACATGACTTGTGCCGGATCATCGACGGAGCAGAGAGTAAAAGTGCACACAACTGTATCGAAACGGCTGTCACCAAAAGGAATATCTTCGCCGGATGCTTCTTGAATATCGGTGGCCCAGCCCTTCGCCTGCGCGGTGGCCCTTGCCTGTTCCAGCAGGCCGCCATGCGGATCGATACCCGCAAAGCTGGTAACCGCATTCGTATCGTAAAATTCTTGATTAAGACCACCACCGCAGCCCAGTTCAAACACCGCACCAGTGGCCAAAGGCACAACTTGGCTGCGCCGTTTCATGATTGGCCCCTGCCCGCAGGCAAAAGTGATCAATTTCGGCATGATCTTCGCATCATACCAGCTCGCAATTCCCATCGTCACCCCTCCCGCAGGCATCAGATGTTTGCAAAGCTATCAGTAATTCGCACCCAAGCAACATATTGCTACGTCAGCGGGTACGATTTGGATCAATTTATGCGCAAATCATGCAGAGTGTACCCTAAGCGCCTCAGCAATGCGGGCCATATCTGCCGATAATGCTGCGGCGCAATCCGCGTCGCTCATGGCTGCCCAAGCGGTAATTTGCGGCATAGAAAGTCCGATGCGCAAAGTCCCGGCCCACTTACCGTCCGCGCGCACAGATTTCACCGATTGACCGAGCCGCAAGCCGTTAGCTGCCATCGCTTTATGCACGATCTGCGCCTCGTCAAATGTACCCATGCCGGGCAGGCTAGAGACATCCAGCGTAATAAGTGACTGCATTTCAATTGGATGATTGAGCCACTCAGCACTTTGGCCCGGCACATTGGGTTCCACAATATTGAGACCAAGCGGCACAGTTATTTCACGCATGACGGCGCTTCTGAAAGCGGTAATGATGGCCTCGACACGCTGAGGCGAAACGAGGCTAAATCGCTCCAATTCAAAGATGGACGCCGACAAACGCAAGGCGAGGCCCATATTTGCGCTGTTTTCAAGGATGTCTGAACCGCTCCAATTTTGCGGCCATTCCGCGCGCCTGAAGATCTGCGCAAAGCCGCTGGGAAGCGGCTGCGCATTTTTCATCAGTGCTGGCGGAACC
Organism: uncultured Altererythrobacter sp.; assembly: GCA_937950385.1. Taxonomy (GTDB): domain Bacteria; phylum Pseudomonadota; class Alphaproteobacteria; order Sphingomonadales; family Sphingomonadaceae; genus Erythrobacter. Next base: position 3,284 of record CALFEA010000218.1, read on the forward strand.
AAAGCAAAGCCGCTGAATGGAGGGCCGCCCATAAATTTCGAACCGGTAAGGAGCACGGTCGCATCGCGCTGCAAATATTCACCGATTGCATCAGCGGTTATGCGTGCTTGGCAGGCGTCAATCACGAGACTCAAACGATCGTGATATTCAGCGTGTAACGCATCAATGTCCTCCAGAGATGGCAGGATCAAACCGGTTTTGGAACCATGCACGATATGCAGCAAAGCCTGCCGCCCATCCATTTCTGCAACGTCCATCTCTTGGCGCACATGCTCGGTGATTGCCGCAGTGCTGCGCACTTTTCCTTCAAGACAGCGCAGCGGAATATCGGTGAGCGACACATCGCCCATGCCTTCCACAATTTGCTTTGGGGTCACTGCAAAGCCCAATGCTGTCTCTTGTGCAAAGTAGCGTCCATGCGCAGAATGGATGCAGCCGCTACCGACCTCATCTGCGCCCAGCAGCATATTGTGCACGCCTGCATCAGACTTTGATGCAGACAAATACAATGCAACATATTCCAAATCGGTACCCGAAGGCGCAAATACGATCCCGACACCCTCGTCTAAACCATAGGCCGCCCTTATCCGCGCCCTAATGTCATTGAGCGCAGTGCCATAATCTTTAGGCACGCCATACTCTTGCAAAAAAGCAAAGGCCGCGGCGGAAATATCATTGGCGGTGGAGGATGCATAGGCGGTCAAATCGCGCGGATAAGGTGCGGACAAATATCGGTTCAGGCCCGTTTCGGGATCAAGCGCAATGCGCGCATCTCCGCCGCTCGACAGCAGCGCAATCAGCGCCTTTGCGGTATCGTCCAGAACAAAACCACTTGCCGCTTGGGCAAGTTGGGCGGAGGCGATGGGCATATTTGTCCTTTTCAATTTCGCCTTTGAAGCGCGACGCTCTATCTTTATTGGCAGCTCCACTATAGGCCGCGCAACGATCAGAAAAGGCTCTACTATCTTGGCAACCCAGCTTTCCCCTCTAAAAATTGATGCAGCGACCCGGTAATAACATCTGCTTTATAAGGTGTTGCATCAACCATGTCGTATTCAGAACTTTTAGAATTAAACAAGGCAAATCCATCATGATGTTTTGAAGTTATAACCACATATTTCATCCCAGATTGTTTAGCTAATTTTGCTATATTCTGAGCAAAAGATTTATCGGGATTGAATGTTTTTGCCAATTCAGCGTACGCTGCTCTAGGAATTTGAAAAGCATGCATTAACCATTCTGCTACCTTTGGACCTGGATGAGGTGAATGATTAATCTTTGTTCCTTTCCACATTCCTCCTGCCTGAGCATACAATCCC
>CALFEA010000219.1 GCA_937950385.1 uncultured Altererythrobacter sp.
CCAATGAGGAATTGCAGGCATCTAACGAGGAATTGATGTCGGCCAATGAGGAGCTGCAATCCACCAATGAGGAATTGAGTTCGGTCAATGAAGAGCTTTACACGGTCAATGCCGAATACCACCGTCAAAATGACGAGCTGATGAGGCTGACCAGTGATTTTGACCTTCTCCTGGATGCCACCCAAATCGGGGTGCTGTTCCTGGATGATGAGGGCAAGATTACGCGCTTCACTGGCTTGGCGAAAGAACTCTTCGGCTTTGAAGAAAGTGATGTTGGGCGACCGGCGGGCACATTCAAATCGCCTTTTGACGACTTTGATATTGCCGAGTGCCTCCAGGATATCCCTAAATCTGGCAATGTCATAGAAATTGAGTGCAAGGACCAAGAAGGGCTGGCTTGGCTCATCCGAGTGGTAAGCGATGATGCCAATTTTGGCGTTGTCATGACATTCATCGATATCTCTGAATTGCGCGAAGCAGAGGTTGAGCTGCGTCATACACACCGAATGCTAGAGATTATGCGGACGACGTCGCATGCTTTCTATTTTGAGTGTGATCCCGATTTCAAGACGATCTTTAGCCAAGAAGGATTTGATGAATTTGTTGGGGCCAAGGACATGGAACTGCCCTATGCCTTGCCTTATAATAAAGTGCATCCAGAAGATTTGGACGAATTGCGCGAAGGGCTTGGGGGTGCAACGGATGGTCAAGGTGCTGAACTTATTTTCCGCATGCACTCATCGCGCCGTAATGAGCATCGCTATATCAAGCTGGTCGCTGAACCGCTGGAGACCGGAAATTGGCAAGCAGTTGCGATTGACGTTGATAAAATTTACCGCGCAGAATTGCAGCAAAAAGAGCAGTCCGCCATCCTAGAGGCGACGCTTCTCGCAGGCCGCGCTTATAATGCCTATATTCGGCCCGATCAGACTTTTGGATTTGCGAACCAAAAATTCTGCACCTTGTTTGGCGTGTCCCGCGAGGAAATCATTGGAAAACCAATTTCTGAGGTTTTCCCCTCAGCTCTCTTGAAAAATTCTGCTGACAGTATCGCTGCGGCACTGGCGGGTCAGCCGCGTGATGACATCGGTGAGATCACGATCAACAATATCAAATTGCTGTTTTCTGTCCGCTATCGTCCGGTGGAAGAAGACGGTCATGTCATTGGCTTTGTGTTCGATGGCTTGAACATGTCGGAATTGTCAGAATTGGCCGATCAAGCGATCGAGCTCGACCGCTTAATGACGTCTTCAATTCGCAATTCTTCTCACCCCGTTATGTTCGTTTCGCCCGAAAGTGGGCGGATCCGCTATGCAAACCGGGCATCGCGCCCATTGCTGGGGATCAAACGCGGGGAATATGAGGATAACAAGTTCAGCATCTCTAGATTGACACCAGAATTCACTGAGAAAAGTTGGATGGCTATTCTTGGCCAAGCCGTGAAGGCAGGCTCCTCTATCCTGAGCGACATGGTGGTTCTGGTCGATGGCAAGCGCCTGGAAAATGTCGATATGTATCTTGAGGCGGATATGACCCGCGATGATGGCGGGCTGATCACGGTACGATTGTTTGAAAATCCTGAGAAACAGCAAATGATCGCAAGCCTGCGCGAACGGTCCGTATTGCTGGCAAGCGCCAACCGTGATTTGGAGCAATTTACTTCAGCTGTTGCGCATGATTTGCGCGCGCCCTTGCGTCACATCAATGGCTTTTCTGAAATCCTGGTCGATGAGCTGGATACGCTTTCTCAAGACGAGGTAAAATCCAACGCCCAGATCGTTATGCAAAGCGCACAAAATTTGCGCAATATGATCGCCGGGCTGCTTGATTACACCAGGATCGGACAGATCGAGCAGCATATGGCGCCCTGCGATTTGGAAGAAGTCATAAGCGCGGCAAGCCTCAACCTCTCAGAAGAAATTGATGCAAGCGGGGCATTGATTGCCGTTGAAGGGGCAGGGACAGTCATGGGCAATTTTGATTTGCTCACTGCATTGTTCCAGAATTTGATCGGCAATTCGGTCAAATATACAGATGAGGGAACGCAGCCGAATATCAGCATCGCCATTCGCGACGAACAGGAGCGTGTGTCGGTGTCTGTTCAAGACAATGGAATTGGGATTGCGCCAGAATTCTCGAGCAAAATTTTTGAATTGTTCCGCCGCCTTCATAGCGAAAATGAATACGCTGGGCTCGGGATTGGCCTGACGACATGCAAAAAAATAGCGGAACTGCATCAGGCACAATTGCGACTTGATACCGAATGCCAGACAGGAAGCCGGTTCATTTTGCGCCCACTTGAGAAAGCATAGTGGCGGCGGATGATCACGATCGGGGCAGACCTTTCGAAGTCCTGATTGTCGAGGACGATGAGGTCGATCAGCTGCTTATCAAAAGAGCGTTCAAAGGGACGGGTTTTAATGTCCGAACCAAATTCAGGGATAATGGCGCGGCCGCGTTTAAGTTGATGAGCCAGACTGATGAAGGGGGCGTCCTTTACCGTCCCGATGCCTGCCTATGCGATATCAATATGCCTGGCATGTCGGGCATCGATTTGCTGAAAAAGTTGAAAGCGGTGGAGCTGTTGCGGGCTATTCCCATCATCATGCTGTCCAGTTCCGATGATGAACGCGACATCCGCACATGCTATCAAAGCGGCGCTGCGAGCTATCTTTGCAAACCGCACAATTATCAGGACCTTTGCACGGTGATTGATGGTTTTTCGAAATATTGGATTAATACGGTTAGCTTGCCACTGCGGATCAATCTGGGGGACACACAGACGGGCCACTAATAAGCCTTCGTACCCATCCCTCATTTACAGATATAAAAATATCTTTATATCCATCTGAAGTATGCAAACCGAAGCCCTCTTACGCGCCCTCGCTGATCCAACGCGCCTGCGGATTGTCCGCTTGCTTGGCGCAATGGAATTGGCCGTGGGTGAGCTAGCGCAAGTGCTGGGCCAGAGCCAGCCGCGCGTATCGCGCCACGTTGGTATTTTGTGCGATGCCGGATTGGCGGAACGTCGCCGCGAAGGAAGCTGGGTGTTTCTGCGCGCACCGGCTCCCTCTCATGAAGGGGCGATTTTGAACGGCGCTGTCACTAGACTACTGGATACTGCGGAGCGCGAA
>CALFEA010000220.1 GCA_937950385.1 uncultured Altererythrobacter sp.
GATATGTGCTGGCTCAGATTGCGCGATGAAAACGGGCAAGAATCCCCCGTTTCCCGCACAGAGCGCACACTGCTCGGCGCATTTGTTGCAGGGCTCATGCTAATCCCTCTCGCCAATTTCCTCGCGCCCATTATAGGCGCAGCAGCTGGCACGCATTTGGTGCATATGAAACGGGCTGGATTGAAGAAAGAGACGCTATGAATTTGAATTATCGAAAGTTTGGTGCGGTCTTGCCAGCTTTGCTACTGGGGGCCTGTGTCAGCAGCCCGAAGGAAATTGCGCCGGCTTCCACCAGCACGCAAACCCCCACAAGCACTGCCCCCTCATCCAGCACTCCCAATCGAGGCCGTACGCCCGCCACCATTCCGCCGCCCCCGCCGCCGCCATCTTTTGCCAACCCTACGGTGATGAATTTGCCCGGATTGGACGGCGTTATTGGCGAAACCGCAGAGCAGCTAACCCGCTCCTTCGGCCAGCCTCGACTGGACGTGATCGAAGCGGATTCGCGCAAATTGCAATTTTCCGGGACCGCCTGCGTGCTCGACATTTACCTCTACCCCGCACGGCCCGGTGCAACGCCCACCGCAACGCATTTAGAAGCACGCCGCGCCAGTGATGGTTTCGAGGTTGATAGGGTCGCCTGCGCCAAAGCTTTACGCGGGCGCTAATCCGTGAAAACCTGCGTGATTAAGAGAATTTAAGGCTAATTGTGCGATAGGCCAAAGCTGAAATAAGCTAAGGGCAAAACCGCAATGAGCATGCAATTCGTCAAACTCGCTGAACAAGCGGCACAAGATGGCAAAATCGACGCAGCAGAAATGTTGTCATTGCGCCAAATGAGCTGGGGCGATGGCGCAATCCATCGCGGCGAGGCAGAGGCGATCTTTGCGCTCAACAACACGCTGCAATTGCGCGACAATGCTTGGGTGGATTTCTTCGTCGAGGCGATTGGCGAATTTGTCCTGAATGGCACCGAACCGCGCGGGCTTTGCGATGATGCCGAGGCGCGCTGGCTGATCGATCAAATCGACCATGACGGCAAATTGGAAAGCATGGCCGAGCTGGAGCTGCTCGTGCGCGTGATTGAGCGTGCGCAAAATGTGCCAGACATCCTCAAGCACTACACTTTGAAGCATATCGAAGACGCGGTTTTAACCGGCACTGGCCCGACCCGCGATGGCGGCGATTTGGCCGCTTGCCATATCTCTACCGCCGAATGCGCGCTTATGCGCCGCGTTATCTTCGCCAGCGGAGGGCATGGCCCCGCTGCTGTCAGCCGCTATGATGCAGAGTTGCTGTTCCGCCTGAAAGACGCGACTTTGGGACGCGACAACGCGCTGGATTGGCAGCCATTATTCGTTGATGGCGTGGCCAATTACCTCAAAGGATTCAGCCTCAAAAATGCACAATTGAGCCATGAGCGCGTCAAAGAGCTCGAAGCCTTCGTCGCCGATAACCGCGCAAACGTGGGCCGTTTCTTTGGCCAGATGGCGCGGGAATTGCCAAACACTGCGAACCATATCGGCAAAGTCTTTGGCAAAAAAGCGCCGCGTGAAAGCTTCACCGATTTGGAAGCGGCCGGCAATCAAGTCACCGATCACGAGGCCAAATGGCTTGATGCAATGATTGAGGCGGATGGCGAATTGGATGCGCTGGAACGCGCTCTGCTCGACCGAATTGCTGCGGAAGACTGATCGTCTCAATCCAGCCTAATTTCATGCAAAATTTGTTCAGTTCCGAGCGAAAGGACTGAAGACATAGAACCGGCGCGCAGCGGACGTATAGTCCGTGAGCACCGGAAGCGCATGTGTTCAGTTCTTGCAGCCGGAAATGTACGAATTTAGACCATAAAACTTTCGCCGCAGCCACATGCGCCTTTGGCATTCGGGTTTTCAAAAGTGAAACCGGCGGTGAAATCGTCTTCCACCCAATCCATAATGGATCCGATCAGATAGAGCACGCTGGCTCCGTCGATATAGAATGTGCCGCCCGGCGTTTCGATCTTCTCATCGAATTTCACTTCTTCGATCACGTAATCCACCGAATAGGCAAGGCCTGAACACCCTCGGCGCGGGGTCGACAATTTCACGCCAATGGCATCATCGGGCGCTAGGCTCATCAAATGGGCAATGCGCGTCTCCGCGCCTTTTGTCAGAGTGACGGCGGCAGGAATTTCGCGCGTTTTGGTTGTTGTCTCGGTCATTAGAGCATCCCCAATTCAAGGCGGGCTTCATCGGTCATTTTCTCTGGTGTCCAAGGCGGGTCAAACACCAGATTCACCTCGGCATCGCGGATACCTGGCACGCTGCTTGCGCGCAGCTCCACTTCTCCCGGCATTGTTTCAGCAACGGGGCAATTGGGCGTTGTCAGCGTCATGGTGACCACGCAATCCGCCTCATCATCAACCTCAACCCCATAGATCAGGCCCAGATCATAGATATTGACCGGAATTTCCGGATCGTAAATCTCTTTGAGCGCATCCACCACGGCCTCTTGCAAAGCGCCGCCAGCCCCGCCTGCGCCTGCCTCAGCTGGCTTCTTTTGCAGAAAGCCTTCGAGGTAATCGCGCTTGCGCTCCAGTTTCTCGCCCGCTGTCTCTTGCGGAGCGTCTTCGATCGCTTCGTCCACGCGTGCTCTTCTGGGTTTTTCAGTCGTTTGAGGAGTGGTCATCCGAAGATCTTTCTCGTTCTGTCTATGCCGTCTAGCAGGGCTTCTATGTCGTTTTCGTCTGAATATAGCCCGAAACTGGCGCGCGCAGTTGCCGGTATGCCGAGCTGATCCATCAATGGCTGCGCGCAGTGATGGCCCGCGCGGATCGCAACGCCCGCTTCATCCAATATAGTGCCGAGGTCGTGCGGATGCACCCCATCGAGCATAAAACTGACAATGCCCGCTGATTTTTCAGGGCCATAAAGGGTCACATCATTGCGTTTGCGCAGAGCGTCGCGGGTTTTTGCCACCAGTGCCGCTTCATGCGCGAACAAGGCCTCCATACCGCCTTCACCGCCTGCTTTTTCAGTGTAATCAATCGCGGCATGCAATGCGATAGCCTCGGTGATCATTGGCGTTCCTGCCTCAAACCTTTGCGGGGCCGGCGCATAGGTGGAGCGTTCAAAAGTCACCCGGTCAATCATCGCGCCGCCGCCTTGATAGGGGGGCATAGCATCCAGAATTTCTTGCCGCGTCCACAGCACGCCAATGCCGGTTGGGCCGTATAATTTATGGCCGGAAAAGACGAAGAAATCGCAATCCAGCTCTGCCATATTAAGGCGCATGCGGGGCGCGGACTGGCAACCATCCAGCAGCAACTTGGCGCCAACATTATGCGCCGCTTT
>CALFEA010000221.1 GCA_937950385.1 uncultured Altererythrobacter sp.
TGTAGGACATCGTAAACGCCTCTCTTGGTGTTTTTGCGGAAGTGGGGCTAAAGCGGGCTGATAGGATCGGCGCTTTGGGGGGAGGCCCCTTCAACAAAGGATCGCAATGATGAAACCCAATTTCAGCCTAACGGCACGCAAAGCAAAACTCGCCAGCGTACCAATTCTGCTTGCCAGCCTAGCGGCCTGTGCAACACCTGGCTTCAAAGCCGATGTTTCTCGCTTTCAAGCGCAATTGCCTGCGCCCCAAGGCGAAAGCTTTGCAGTGATTGCCGATGATCCGGCGCTCGCAGGCGGCTTGGAATTTTCGCAATATGCCCAATCGGTTGGCGCGCAGATGACGCGTCTTGGATATGCCCCAGCATCGCCAGAAACAGCCAGCCTGCTTGTGCGGTTTGACTACGGCGTTGATAAGGGCCACGAAAAGCTGCGCACCACCGGTATTCGCGATCCTTTCTTCGACCCTTGGTATCGCGGCTATCGCGGCGGATTTTACCGCTCGCGCTTTCGTCATTCGCGCGGGTTTTATCGCCCACGCAGCGCTTGGGGCTATGGTTTCTATGATCCATGGTTCGGCGGGCCGGAAGTGCGCAGCACCACCGTCTATACCAGCGATATCAATATGAAGATTGATCGCGCCGCGACCGGCGAACGCTTGTTCGAGGGCAAAGCAGAAGCGGTATCTACTTCCAACCGCCTACCCTATCTCGTGCCGAATTTGGTCGAAGCAATGTTCACAGACTTCCCGGGCAGCAGCGCCGGCGAGACTTTGCGCATTACGATCAAGCCGGAAGAGACAAAGGTTCGCCGCATTAATTGATCTAAGCGATTTTCCTTGGACGGAAAAATGAGGCGGTGCTCCTATGGGGTGCCGCCTTTTTATGTGCGGCCCAGCAGCGCGAATTTAAAGCGCCTTATGCCCGCCAGTGGAACCAAACCCGCCCGCGCCGCGCGCCGTAGTGCCCAGCTCTTCCACTTCGGCCCAGGACCCTTGCGTGACCGCCGCGATCACTAACTGGGCCACACGGTCGCCGCGCGCAATCACAAAGTCTTCAGCCCCATGATTGATCAGCAAGACCTTTAATTCGCCGCGATAGTCGCTGTCGATTGTGCCCGGTGTATTGGGCACGGTGATGCCGTGTTTGAAAGCAAGGCCAGAACGCGGACGCACTTGTATCTCATACCCCTGCGGGATCGCCACGCTTAGCCCGGTTGCCACCGCATGGCGCGCGCCCGGCGCAATCGTGACATCCTCGGCCGACACAATATCCATGCCCGCTGCGCCATCTGTCGCATAATGCGGCAAGTCCAGCCCTTGCCCATGGGGGAGGCGTTTGACCTCAACCGCGACCTTATTCGTCATTCTATTGCTTGCCTTCTAATTCTTGCGCCATGCGTTCAACCAAAGCGATCGCCACATCCAGCTTGGGCATTTCATCCAAGCTTTCCACGCCGCTTTCTGAAATGATGTGCACCTGATTGTGGCCGCCGCCCATGACATCTCCGGAAACATCATTGGCCACAATCCAATCCGTGCCTTTGCGCTTGCGCTTCGCAGCGGCGTATTCGAGCACTTTTTCAGTTTCGGCGGCAAAGCCAATCAACAAAGGAGGACGTTGATCAGAGCCGGACAGATTGGCGAGAATATCGGGATTTTCTGTCAGCATAAGAGCAGGCGGCGCAGAACCGCGCTTCTTCATTTTCTCGCTCACGAATTCCTTTGGCTTCCAATCGGCCACCGCTGCCACCATGACCGCAATATCGGCAGGCAATGCTCCGCGCACAGCGGTCTGCATTTCCTCTGCGCTTTCCACATCGATGCGGTCGACCCCTGCGGGCGTTTGCAGCCACACAGGTCCAGCAACCAAAGTCACCCGCGCGCCCATCGCCGCTGCCGCTGCGGCAATAGAGAACCCCTGACGCCCTGAAGAACGATTGCCAATATAGCGCACCGGATCAATCGCTTCCCATGTTGGGCCTGCAGTGATCAACATATGTTTGCCAGCGAGCGGCTGAATGCCCTCTGGCATCACAATCGCCTCGCCGCCGGTCACATCTTCCAATGATTGTGCCACGCGCACTGGCTGATTGTCGCCAGCAATTGGTTCAGGTGCCGCAGCTGTGTCACGCATTTCATGATTGATCGCTTCGGGATCGGTCGGCGGCGCTGCACCGGCGCTGCCTTTGCTGGCAAGCAATGGGCCACCGGGCGCTGGAGCAGGCGCGGCTTCGAGCGGCATATCATCAGGCGCTTGTTCGAGTTCTTCCAAATATTCTGCCTCAATCTCTTCAGCAGAGCGTTTCGGCGTTGAGCGCGGGATAATGGCCGATAGCAAACCGCCCCAACCGCCGCCGCCAGCCGGTTCTACCTCTGGTTCCGGCTCCAATGCCTCCACCAAATCTTCGGCCAAATCTTGGGCCGAATCTTGTAATGGAAGATCATCAGGCGCCGCCCCTTCAAACCGTGCTGCCGATTGGTGCTCAATTCCCAAATGCTCTGCAATCGCGGCCCAAATGGCTTCTGGTTCGGGCAGGCGGCCATAGCCGAATTCGCCGCAAGCCATCGCACCTTCATCGGGATGCAAAACCTCCACACCCGCGGCGCGCAAAGTCTCGACATTGCGCTGCGTCGCGGCATGTTCCCACATGCGCACATTCATGGCCGGGACAACCATAACAGGCTTGTCAGTGGCCAAGATCAAAGTGGTTGCCAAATCATCAGCAATTCCCGCGGCCATCTTCGCCATGAGATCAGCGGTAGCGGGGCAAACGACGACCAAATCCGCCTCACGGCTGAGTTGGATGTGACCCATTTCCGCTTCGTTTTTTAGGTCAAACAGATTGGTGTAGACTTCGTTTTCGCTGAGTGCTGCGAGGGTCATCGGAGTGACAAATTGTTGCCCGCCTTTGGTGAGAACGCAGGTGACATCGCCGCCGATCCCATTGGCGCCTTTTCGGATCAAACGGACAAGCTCGCACGACTTATAGGCCGCGATCCCGCCGCCCACGATCAGCTGGATACGAAACTGTGACATACCCCTAGGAAAACTCCTGACTTGCCGCGCCATGCGCAGCCTCTTATCTGGGCGTCTTACCGCGCTTATCAGCTTGATACTACCCCGCGCGCTTCACCGCCAAAATCGCTAGTCCAACAGGGTTGCAACAATATGATTGGATCTGGTTAAAAGGGCTGACAAAAATGGGGCTTCACTTACTCGCTCAATGGAGCCAAAGAGACGCCAGCACGGGAACTGTGCCCGTAGTTTTGCGTATGTTTCGAGAATGACGTTTAATATGGAGAATTCCTCAATGAAGAAGACAACCAATGTGATGATTGCGCTGATGGCATCAGTTAGCCTTGCAGCATGTTCACAAGCAGATGCTCCTGCTGAAGAAGCCGAAGCGACCACAGAAGCGGCCGCATGGGGCTACGGCGAAGAAGACGGCCCAGAAAAATGGGGCGATCTGGATGAGAAATATGCCGCCTGTAAAGCCGGCATGGAGCAATCCCCCATTGATTTGCCAGCTGCAAGCGAAGCGAATTTGATCACTGTCACAACCAATTACGCCGCAAC
>CALFEA010000222.1 GCA_937950385.1 uncultured Altererythrobacter sp.
CAAAAAATTCTAGGATAATTCGTTCTTGCCATACTAGCTTCCAATTTCTGATCGCCTCAAGCATTTCATCAAGCCAACGAACCATCCAGCGCCTTACACGCCTCAAGCAGTTCCTTCACTGCAACCACGCAAAATCCGGTATGGCTATTTACAATCATAGAAAACCTCACCCTCACTTCGGCGCATATTGCAAACGCATCATATCGTTTGCTTTGTTTACGCTAGCCACCTCAAGGAGGAAATCGTCATTGAGAAAATCGACGCTGTTAAAGCTGCGCGGTGCGCTTTGGACAAATGATGTCGCCGCAATGTTGAGCGCTTTGGCCAAAGTGGTGGCGGCAAGCACGCTATCGCCGGGAAGAACAACCTGACATGCGCCTTTGAAGCCTTCCTCGCCTTTGCCGATCTCTGCATCCTTACCGATGAAGAACAGTACGGCCTTATCGCGCATAAGGCTGGTAGAGCTGGGGCCTGAGTATACTTCGCTAATTTCGCGGTCAGGCACGGTCCAACCATGTTCCATTAGGCTGGCTTTGCCCGCATCAAAATCGGCAAACATGTCTTTGCAAATGCTCAAGGCATCCATCACATCGAAATCTTCGCGATTGTCATGCGCGCTGCTTGCAGAAGCCATGCTTAGCGCACTGGCGGCAAGTAGAATATTTGCAATTTTCATAAACAATCCCCTCTGATGTGATGGAGCCGGTGTACCGCCTGTAGCTGTCTGCCGCCTTAAGCCAGCGAGCTATCCAGCGCCTTACATGCGGTGAGCAATTCCTCGACCGCATCGACGCTGATCTTGAAACCGGCTTTGGCAGCATCATTGAGTTCAATCTCAACGATCCGTTCAACGCCGTTTGCGCCGATCACAATGGGAACGCCGACATACAGACCGTCGACGCCGTATTGCCCTTCGAGGAAAGCGGCACATGGCAGAACGCGCTTCTTATCTTTGAGGTAGGCTTCAGCCATTTGGATCGCCGAAGTCGCTGGCGCGTAATAGGCCGAGCCATTGCCCAGCAGCCCGACAATCTCGCCGCCGCCGCTGCGTGTGCGCTGGACGATGGCGTCCATCTTTTCTTGCGTGGACCAGCCCATTTTGATGAGGTCTGGCACGGGGATACCTGCGACAGTTGAGTATTCCAGAACCGGAACCATTGTGTCGCCGTGGCCGCCCAGAACGAACGCCGTTACGTCTTCGACAGAAACGTCAAATTCTTCAGCAAGGAAGCAGCGGAAACGCGCACTATCCAGAACGCCCGCCATGCCGACGACTTTATTGTGCGGTAGGCCAGAAAATTCGCGCAATGCCCATACCATCGCGTCCAGCGGGTTGGTGATGCAGATCACGAAAGCATCGGGGCAATTGGCCTTGATGCCTTCGCCGACCGCTTTCATCACTTTCAAATTGATGCCGAGCAGATCATCGCGGCTCATGCCCGGCTTGCGGGCGACACCGGCGGTGACGATCACAACATCGCTGCCTGCGATATCGGCGTAGTCATTGGTGCCTTTAAGGTTTGCATCAAAGCCATCGACGGGAGCAGCCTGCGACAAATCGAGCGCTTTACCCGCGGGCATGCCTTCTGCGATATCGAACAGGACGACATCGCCCATTTCTTTCGCAGCGGCGAGGTGGGCCAAAGTGCCGCCGATCATTCCGGCGCCTACGAGTGCAATTTTGTTACGGGCCATGAGGTAAGGCTTCCCTTTTGCGTTTATGGGGACGGATTGCATAAAGGTGCTATTCGCGTCTTCCCCTACGTCCCAAGGGTTCTGGCGCAGCATTCACTCAATCGGGTAAGCCCCGCTAAAGGGGATTGCAACCGCCAATTGCGCCATATTAGCACAAATTTATGCAAGCGCTTCGCAATAGCAGTAAGCATGGGTAAAGCGACGTATATTCGCGCCGATCTGGGCAGAATTGTAACGGATAGGGGTGTTTAAGCGCGCAGCTGCTTAAGCGCAGTTTCAAACTCAGATTGGCCAAATTCTTGCCCGCGGTCCTGTGCCAGTAATATTTCTGCCTGATCAGCAGGAGCCGCTGGGCTGAAATGATAGCCTTGCCCCATCGTGCAGCCCGCTTGCTTGATCCATTCGATCTGGCCTGCGGTTTCGAGGCCCTCGGCCACGATTTCCATATCGAGCTGTTTACCCATTTCGGCCACGGCGCGAATGATCGCGCGGCTCTTAACGCCCGCATTGTCACCAGACACAAAGCTGCGGTCGATCTTGATCTTGGAGAAGGGATAGCGGTGAATATAGCCGAGCGAGGAATAGCCTGTGCCAAAATCATCGAGCGCAAACCTTACGCCGCGTGCGGACAAATCCTCGATGAAGTCGGTGGTTGCGGCATCATCTTCGAGAAACAGGCTCTCGGTGACTTCTAAGATGAGCCGTGATGGATCCAGCTTGGCGGCGCGCAGGGCGTTGATTATTCCCAATGTTGCGCCCGGTGCGCGGATTTGCATGGGCGAAAGATTGACTGCGATGGAGACATCGTCTGGCCATTGCGCCGCAGCCTTGGCAGCTTGCACCGTAATCCAATTGCCCAGCGTCAGGATTAGCCCGCTTTCCTCTGCAATGGGAATGAACTCATCGGGGGGCACTTGCCCCTTTTCTGGGTGAAACCACCGGACCAATGCCTCAAAGCAGCGAATTTTCCCGGTTTCCAAATCGATGATCGGCTGGAAAAAGACAGAGAGCTGATCGGCGAGAATTGCAGCGCGCAATTCTTCTTCAACCTCGCGCCGGCGGACCAGATCCCGCGTCATGGATGGCGCGAAGAAGCAGGTCTGGGCTCTGCCTGCGGATTTTGCATGGTACAAAGCCTGATCAGCACATTGCATCAATGTATCAATATCGCGGCCTTCATCTGGCGTAATGGCGACGCCGATTGAGGTGCGCACTTCAATTCGCTCTGCGCCAATGCGCATCGGGCGCATGATTTCAGCATGAATTTCACTGGCAATCTGCTCTGCGTGTTGGCGATTTTCGATCGGGGTAAAGATGATGAATTCATCGCCGCCAAACCGTGCGACAACCGCGCTATTGGCTTGCGCATCAGGGGGGCAGACATCGAGCAAACGGTCTGCGACCTTGCGCAAAACTTCATCGCCGACTGGATGGCCAAGCAAATCATTCACTTCTTTAAATTTGTCGAGGTCCAGCCAGATCAATGCCAGCTGTGCATCATCAGCAATGGCCTTCATCTTTTCAGTCATGGCATGGTTGAGGCCAGCGCGATTGGCCAGACCTGTCACAACATCGGTGCGCGCCAGATCCTGCATCTGTGCGGCCAATTGGGCATTGGTTTTGGCAGAGGTGATGGAATCGCGCAGCACCATAAACACGTTAAATGTGATCGAGGCCATAGCGGGCAGCAACAGCAGAATGTTTACGAAGAGCACGAAATAGACGAGCGAACCCATCGCCAGACAGGATGCCATAATAGGCGCGCAAACCAGAACCAATTGCCCCATTGCCAGCGCCGGGCGGCCGGCATTTCGGGCGCAAATACCGATTCCGTAGCCGAGAGCGCTGGAAACCATCAACACTTCAACGGCGCGGTGGACTTCGTATAGCATTGTAATCGCAGCAATAGTGCCCAACACTAGGGCATAGCTCAAAGCGCCTATTTCATAGATGACCTCCAACATGCGCGTGCTGCGTCCAGCATGGCCAGAGGCAAGACCATAGGCGGCCGTTGCCCGTCCAAGCGCAATCAGGCAAAGCAGAATGTATCCATAAGCAAGGATTGGAAGGCTCGTGATATAGGCGGCTATTGCGGTCGCAAATACACCAGTAAGGGCGCCAAGTGCTAGGCTCGTTGGCCGGGCGTAAACCGTGGCGGCCAATGATCGGCGCACGCTCTCAGACAGGCCATCATCTGCCTCGTCCACAACCATTGCCTTTCGCAATGTGCGTAATGTTTGCGCCAACGCCATGCGGCCAGCTTAGCGGCTTATCGTCACCCTCTGGTTAACCGACAGCTTGCATTTATTCGGGATTTTACTGAGCTGAGAGTAAACCTTGGTCGAAGCGACCAATTGCAGGCTTTACTTAGCCTCAAGCATTTGCACCGTTTGATGCGCCAGGCGGCGGTCGAGCGTGCGGCAAATCGCCAGCCAATAATTATAGGTATAGCTATCACCGCCATGGAACGCCGTTTCGGCTTTATCGCACGCATCTTTGGCCGCGCCCAAACCATGCTTGGCAAAATGACGCAATGCTTCTTCGAACACCAGCTGACTGGCGGGCGCATTGGCACCATTGTCATTGGCGCTGCGGCCATATGCGGGACGGGCCAAGACACGCGCAATCGGGGAATTTGCTGAATTGCGCGCTGCGGCTTGATGAAGCGTCATATATGAGAGTGTCCTAATTTCTCTGTCTCGATTGCTCGAGAGTGCGAACCGATCTTTTAGGCCAACTTCACCTAATGCTTGGTTCTGTCTTAAGGTTTCGGCGCAGTTAACATTTAAATGAGGGACATCCCGGGCTGATCGTTGAGTTCCTAGGCAATGCGCGAAAGCCTATATTTTACAGATTATTGTGCAGCGTCAGGCGTGGGAATTGTATTCAAAACTTCGCCCGGCTTAGGCTGCTCAAGCCATTGCCCAGAATTGGCATATTCTTGTTTCACTTGGCCAGAACCCGGCAAAATCGTGCTATTGGCATAAGGATCAGCGGGTTTTGCCGCACCCGTTGCAGCACCGGAAGGAACCACATTGCCTGCGCCATTGCCTGAGCTCACTGCTGGCGCATTGCCTGCGCTGCTGCCCGCACCAAAGGCTGGAGCAGGGGGCAAAGGCGTAAAGCCGGTGTAGCTCGAACCTGGAATAAAGGCGTCAGGCGCGCTCGGCTGCGCACGGCGGCCATAATTGGGCGTTGGAATGCGTTCAATGCCGGCATAGCGGCCCTTAAACGCAGCCTGTGTACCATTGCGTCCGCGCATTTTGTAAAAGCGGTGCGCACCGATAGAGCCGATGAAATTGAGCGACGGCGCCCAATATGGGTTCACCCAATTGGTGTGATAATGGGTGGCTAGGCCAACCGGCTTAAACACATCGCCCGTCAATGCGCGAGATGCTATTCCTTGCGCACGGGCCCAGCTGCTGCTGCTTGGCTTGCGCCGCATCGAGCCATCGCAGGTAAAGCTAAATTGGCAACCGGTTGAGCGGGTGGAGCCTTCATAAACCACGCCGCACACGCTCGATGGCCATGCGCTATGGGCGACACGGTTGAGCACAACTTGCGCAACGGCGCGCTGGCCTGCTTCGCTCTCGCTGGCAGCTTCGTAATAGATCGCTTGCGTCATGCAGCGCAATGCGCGCGCCTTGTTCATGCCGGTGCCATAGGAAGCGAACGCCGCAGCGACGGGGCCTGCATCAATCTTTGTGCCTAGAGCCGCGACCATTTCTTCGTCAGGTGCCTGAGTGGGATCAAGGCTGGGCAGGACGTAAGCGGCCTCTGGCGTGTCTTCGAGATAATAAAATGCCGAGCCGGGGAAGCTTTCACCGCCCACTTCAAACGGCATTTTGGCAATGCTGGCACTGTCGGCGCGGGCCAATTCGGCCGGGCCAGGGCCGATTTGCGACCAGTCAGACGGGGCCGCAACCGCTGGAACTGCTACGGCTGCTGCAAGCACGAGAAGGCGCTTGCCGGTATGCTTGCCGGAGTTCTTTCCTCTAATGCCGCGAGGCTGAAAGGAGCGGGGGTGAGCTGTGTCTGTCATATGTGCAATTTCGCGTTTTAGCGCGTATCGCGGAGCTTGCGTTATGGCGAACGTTCCCTCGGCGGCGTCCCAATCTCGAACAGTGGCATTGGAGAAGTTAACGCCTGTTTCATGGCACTTGTCCCTTGTAGCGCGCGGGCACCTCACTTAACGCATCGGTGTGACTGATTTTAAGGGCAAGGTTTGGCGGTTTGGCGGCGGCATTTTGGCGTGCGTGTTGCTGAGCGCATGTGGCGGGCCAGATGTGCAGAAGCACTCTACGAAAGCGCCCACAATAGTCAGCCTGAACCCTTGCATTGATGCAATTCTGGTGGAGGTCGCGCAGCCCGAGCAGATCCTAGCCCTGTCGCATTACAGCCGAGACCCGAAGGCAAGCTCAATGGATGTCGCCCTCGCGCGCAAGTTTGGCGTGACCGGCGGAACGGCCGAGGAAATCATCGCTTTGGAGCCAGATATTGTTCTGGCCAGCAGTTTCATGGCGCCGGCCACGCGCGGGGCGTTGGAGCGGCTTGAACTGGAAATTGTGAGCTTTGGCATTGCAAGTGATGCAGAAACGAGCGCAGCACAGATACGCGAAATCGCGCAGCTTGCTGGAAACCCAGAAGGCGGAGAGGCGCTGATCAAGCGGATCGAGACTGCATTGGCGCGCTCTCAGCAAGGCGCAACGCATTCCGCCATATTGTGGCAACCGGGGCAGATTGTGCCGGGACGCACCGCTTTGGTCAGCGAGCTGATGGCAGCATCCGGTTTTTCCAACCACACTGCCAGCAATGGGATGGGGCAGGCAGATTACCTTAGCCTCGAGGCACTGCTCGCCAATCCGCCGCAGGTGTTGATGATTGCTGGAGATGCGGACGGCCAACGCCACGAGGTTCTTGAGCAATTGCCCGAAACGCATATCGCGCCTTTTGATCCCTCACTGCTTTATTGTGCAGGCCCAACGATTATTCGCGCACTGGACCGCCTCGAAGCTATTCGCAAAGAGGTCGCTGCGTGAACCGTGCCGCGCTCATCTTTGCCGCGCTTTTGATCGCCGCATTCCCGCTGTCGCTGCTGGCGGGACGCGTGTGGATTGATCCGTTCGATGTAGCCGGTTCCGGCGCCAATGCTGCGCTTATCCTGATGGAATTGCGATTGCCGCGCGGATTGCTGGCGGTGATTATTGGCGGCGGATTGGGCGCAGCGGGTGCGGCCATGCAAGGCTATTTGCGCAATCCCCTCGCTGACCCCGGCCTGTTCGGCATTGCGCCAATGGCGGCATTGGGCGCGGTCGCAAGTTTCTGGTTCGGCTTTTCGCATAGCGCTTGGGCACTGCCTTTGGCGGCATTAACTGGCGCGGGTCTGGGCATGGGAATGCTGGCGATGATCGCGGGCAGGGCAGGCGGCATTGCGCTGTTTACGCTGGCGGGATTGATGATCGCCAGTCTAGCGGGCGCGCTGACGGCGCTGGCCATAACGCTCTCGCCCAATGCCTTTGCGATGAGCGAAATTGTGATGTGGCTGAACGGCGCGCTGACGGACAGATCATGGGATGAGGTCACGCTGGCCGCGCCCTTGGTCGCTGCCGGTATTGCCTTGCTGATGATGGCTGCGCGCAGCCTCGATGCGCTGACTTTGGGTGAGGATGCCGCGCGCTCGCTCGGGATCAATTCCTCGGCGCTTTTGTGGTTGCTGATCGCAGGGATTGGGCTGACCGTTGGCGTCAGCGTGGCGGTGGCGGGCATCATCGGCTTTGTCGGTTTGATTGTACCGCATTTGGTGCGGCCTTTAACCGATCGCCTGCCCTCCAGCCTGATCCTGCCCAGCGCATTGGCGGGCGCATTGCTGGTGCTGATCGCGGATAGCATTGTGCGGATATTACCGCTCGTCACAGAGCTTCGGCTTGGCATTGCGCTGAGCCTTATTGGTGCGCCGTTCTTCCTCTG
>CALFEA010000223.1 GCA_937950385.1 uncultured Altererythrobacter sp.
TCCATCACGTTCAGCCAA
The DNA here is from genome assembly GCA_937950385.1 of uncultured Altererythrobacter sp. GTDB lineage: Bacteria > Pseudomonadota > Alphaproteobacteria > Sphingomonadales > Sphingomonadaceae > Erythrobacter. Next base: position 19 of record CALFEA010000223.1, read on the forward strand.
GGCAATGGCGGCATTGGGCCCCCAAGTTCCGGCTGCATAAGGCTTGGGCATAACGCCTTCTTCTTCCCAAACGCTGCGGATCGCATCGACCCATTGCCACTGCGCCTCAACTTCGTCGCGGCGGACAAACAGTGTTTGATCGCCTTTCATAAGATCAAGCAGCAGACGTTCGTAAGCGATCCGGCGGTGCTGTCCGACAAAGGCATCGGGCATCGCAATATCAAGCGGGACTGAGCGCAGCCGTGTGCCGTCTTGATCAAGGCCAGGAACCTTGGCCATTAGCGACAGAGTGATATTTTCCTCTGGCTGAATACCAATGAGCAATTGGTTCGGCTGCATCATCGAAGACGCACTCGTTTCTTCGCCATCAAAGATAGAGTGCGGCACGGGTCTGAATTGCACCAGAATTTCGGTTACGCGTTCGGGCAAGCGTTTGCCTGTGCGCAGATAAAAAGGCACGCCTTTCCAACGCCAATTGTCGACATGGGCTTTTATTGCAGTGAAGGTTTCCGTTCCGCTGTCTTTGCCAAGTTCATCATCATAGCCGGGCACAGCCTCTCCCGAAATCGCGCCGGAGCGATATTGGCCGGTAACGGTTTCTGCGGCGCTGACCTTGCGCAATGCGCGCAGCACTTTCACCTTTTCATCGCGAACGGCGGTGGCATCGAAGCTGGTCGGTGGCTCCATCGCCAGCATCGCCACCAATTGCAGCATGTGGTTCTGGACCATATCGCGCAATGCGCCTGCATCATCGTAAAAAGCGACGCGCCCTTCTAGCCCGACCGTTTCAGCGACTGTGATCTGGACATGGTCGATATAGTTGGAGTTCCAGATCGGCTCAAACAGGACATTGGCAAATCGCAGGGCAAGCAAGTTTTGCACCGTCTCTTTGCCAAGGTAATGGTCGATCCGGAAAATGCGGTCTTCAGGAAATGCGCTTGCAACCGCATCATTGATTGCGCAGCTGGTGCCAAGATCAGTGCCCAATGGCTTTTCCAAGCACATGCGCACGTTTTCGCCGTCCAATCCTGCATGCTGCAAGCCTTTGATTGTTGGCTCAAACAGGCTGGGCGCTGTGGAAAGGAAAATGGCCAAACCGTTCTTCGGCTCGCCGACTTTTGTCGCCAAGGCTTTGAAACCATCCAAAGTGGTCGCATCCAATGCTTGGTAGGACAGGCGGTTGAGAAATTCAGCCATGCCGCCGCGCCGCTCAGCGGGCAGGAATTGTTCCAAAGCTTCCCGCGCGAAATCACGAAAAGCGGCATCATCCATTTGGCTACGGGCAGTGCCGATAATCTTGAGATCCTCGGCCAGCAATCCATCAGCATGAAGCGCACAAAGCGAAGGCAAAAGCATGCGTTTGGCAAGATCACCCGTCGCGCCAAACAAAAGCAAAGTGTCAGCAGTTTTATTCATAGGTGCAGCGTTTATCAGTCACACGCGTGCGGCGCTATCCCTACGCGCATAACTGCATAGCTATTCATTGAGTGACGAAATTGTGAGGAAAAAGCCGCCTAGACCTTCAGGTGATTAGGCCAAACAGATCGTGTTCATCGGCTTCTTCTACGATCACATTGACGATGTCGCCTGCGGCGAGGTCCGGAGATGCGCCGCGCAAAAATACATTGCCATCAATCTCTGGCGCGTCGGCCTGTGAGCGGCCGGTTGCGCCAATATCGCCATCCTCGTCAGGCTCGCCAACTTCATCGATAATGACAGGCAGTGTGCGGCCGACTTTGGCGGCAAGTTTGGCCGCAGAAATACGCGCGGTGACTTCCATCAGGCGGGCGTAGCGCTCCTCTTTTACCGGCTCCGGCACAGGATCGGGCAGGGCATTGGCCGCAGCCCCTTCGACAGGTTCAAAGCGAAACGCGCCGACGCGGTCCAGTTGCGCTTCTTCGAGCCAATCGATGAGATATTTGAAATCATCTTCAGTCTCGCCGGGGAAGCCGACCACAAAGCTTGAACGCACAGCAATGTCGGGACAGATATCGCGCCAGCTTTTCAGCCGCTCAAGCACCTTGGCTTCATTGGCTGGGCGGCGCATTCGTTTCAAAACAGAAGGCGCGGCATGTTGAAACGGTATGTCGAGATAGGGCGTCAGCAATCCTTCAGCCATCAGCGGGATCACCTTATCGACATGCGGATAGGGATAGACATAATGCAGGCGCACCCAAGGCGCGTTTCCTTGGGCTGTTCGCAACCCGCCCAATTCGCGCGCAAGATCGGTCATATGGGCGCGTACGGGCGAACCTTTCCAGTCACGTTCCTCATGCCGAGTATCAACCCCGTAAGCGCTGGTATCCTGGCTGATGACCAGCAATTCCTGCGTGCCAGCGGCGACCAATTTCTCCGCCTCTCGCAAAACGGCATCAATGCGGCGGCTGGCAAGCTTACCGCGCAGATCAGGGATAATACAAAAAGCGCAGGAGTGATTGCAGCCTTCGGAAATTTTGAGATAGCTATAGTGGCGCGGGGTTAGCTTGATATCGGGCATTTGCGCGCTTTGGGGTATCAGGTCGACATATGGACCTTGCGATGGCGGGGCATGCTCATGCACAGCCTCAACCACAGCTTCATATTGATGCGCGCCTGTGACTGCCAGAACGGCTGGATGAGCGGCGCGGATCGCATCCGCTTCCTCGCCCATGCAGCCGGTTACGATCACACGGCCATTTTCATTGATCGCTTCGCCTATCGCGGCAAGGCTTTCTTCCTTTGCGCTGTCGAGGAACCCGCAAGTGTTGACCAGCACCACGTCTGCGCCGGCGTAATCGGGTGACATTGCATAACCATCGGCCCGAAGCCGGGTCAAAATGCGTTCAGAATCGACCAAAGCTTTGGGACAGCCGAGGCTGACCATGCCGATTTTCTTGGCGTCGGGGAGGGATGTTGTGGTTGTCATAATCAGCGGCCCTCTACACTGGCCCAGCCTTTTGCGC
>CALFEA010000224.1 GCA_937950385.1 uncultured Altererythrobacter sp.
TGCAAGGGATCATGCAATATATTCGCGAAAACCCAGCCGAGGGCCGCGACTTGATGCGTCTCAACAAGAGCTGGATTTTTTTCCGCGAGCTAACCGGTGATGGTCCGCTCGGCTCGTTGGGCATTCCTGTGCGGCGCGAAAGCTCTGTCGCGGTTGATCCGCGTTTTGTCCCCTATGGCGCGCCGGTGTGGCTCAACCTTGACCGCGACATCGCCGATGGCTTGTGGATCGCTCAGGATACGGGCGGCGCAATTAAGGGCGCAAACCGGTTCGATACATTTTGGGGCGCGGGCGAGGATGCACGCGAAATTGCTGGCGGCATGACCGGGCGCGGAGATGCCTTGCTGTTCCTTCCCAAAGCAAGCGTGGAGCGCCTCAATCAAAAATGAGCGCGCGGCGTACTACTCCAAGAGGGCTGTCTGACGAGGAGGCGCAGGCCTGGGCAAAATTGGCCCATAGCGTGACGCCGATGGCGGGGCGCATCGTGCCTGCCATAAAAATGGCAGAGGCCGTTCCCGGCGTGAAGGTGAAGCGCAAAAAGCCCGTGCGTGCAGCGCCTGTTCTGGCTCCCAAACAGCCGCCAAAACCGGTTCAACCTGCACGCTCCGCGCCGCTATCTGATACGGCGACACAGGGCCTTGATGGCGGGTGGGAGCGCAAATTGCGCAGCGGCACGATTGTGCCCGACTTCACCCTCGATTTGCACGGGCATACGCTCGATAGTGCGCACATACGGCTGGATAGCGGCCTGTCACAGGCGCTGGCGATGGATGCGCGCGTAGTGCTGCTCATTGCGGGAAAATCGCGCCCGGTTGATCCTGCTGATCGCGGGAATAGACGCGGGGCCATCAGAGCAAAAATTCTCGATTGGCTCGCAGCTGGCCCGCATGGCGGCTCTATCGCTGCGATACGAAAAGCGCACCGCCGTCACGGGGGCGAGGGCGCGCTTTATTTGGTGCTTAAGCGGCGGCGCTAAACCTGCTTTGCAGCCAATTTTTCAAGCTCACCAGACCTGCTCCAGACACGGCGAAAAACAGCGCAAAAACGGCATTGCTCAACAAGAATTTTGGCCAGCCGAGAGCCGGTAGATCAGTGAAGAAATATGGATAGAAGCTAGTCAATTGACCCAAGACCAAAGCAAAGGCGCCGTAGGTCAGCGGCGGGACCATAATTGCTGGGATCAATGCCTTGGTCGAAGACGCGAAAGGCGTAAAGCGCAGCCACCAGCCAATGGTCAAAGCAGGCACAATCGTGTGATGAAATTGATTGGTGATCCGGTCAAAACCTTCCGGATTGTGGATGCCCGACAATAGCAACCAATAGACCAGCGCAATGATCGTGAGCGCCGTTGCCAATGCAGCCATATGCGCGCGCGACACATCGCGTCCCAATGCAATTGCGGCCATGGTCACACACGCGGCGACATTGCCCCAAATGGTGAAATAGCGCAGCATTCCGCCCAAATTCTCAAGATAGCTCCCCTCTCCTAGCAAGGGCTGAACGGCCAATGCAGCAAAAGCAATCACGGCAATTATACCTGCCAGCAATCGCGCGCGCTGGGTGGTGATTTGAGGTGCGGAATCATGCGCTTGCATAGGGGCTATGTTCATGCGCGCGTTCTTGCGGCGAAACGCAGACGATATGCAAGAAAAACCCCCGATGCTCCGTTAAGAACACCGGGGGCCAATCTCACGCCTAAGCTTGGGAGGGGGAAGGCTTAAGCGTGATATTTCGCGTGGCTGATGTCGAAGCGGTCGGCATCCATCACTTTGGCCCAAGCCGCAGCAAAGTCTGTGACGAACTTCTCTTCATTGCCGTTTTCTGCATAGACTTCGGCTTGCGCGCGAAGCTGAGAATGTGAACCGAAGATCAGGTCAGCGCGGGTTGCGCGGAACTTTTCAGCGCCGGTCTTGCGGTCTGTGCCGACATATTCTTCATCATGGCTGCCATCAACAGGTGCCCATTTGGTGCCCATATCCAGCAGATTGGCGAAGAAGTCTGTCGTCAGCTGGCCAGCACGGTCGGTGAAGACACCGTGGCCAGTGTTGCCCGCAACTGCGCCCAATGCACGCATGCCGCCAACCAATACGGTCAGTTCTGGGATCGAAAGACCCATCAGATGCGCTTTGTCGATCAGCAGATCCTCGGTCTTCACTGTGGCTTTGCCGCGCAGATAGTTGCGGAAGCCGTCAGCCAATGGTTCCAATGGTTCAAAGCTTTCAGCATCGGTTTGTTCAGCTGTCGCATCGCCGCGACCGGTAGTGACCGCCACAGAGATATTATGACCCGCATCCGCCGCTGCTTTTTCGACAGCCGCAGTGCCTGCCAGAACAATCGCATCGGCAAGGCTGATGTCGCCGCGAATGTCGTTGAGCTTGGCGATGACTTTGCCGAGCTCGTCCGGATCGTTCGCTGCCCAGCCGCTTTGCGGGGCCAGCGCAACGCGGGCACCATTTGCGCCGCCGCGGTGGTCTGTGTTGCGGTACGTCGAAGCCGAAGCCCAAGCCGCTTTCACAAGTTCGCTTACCGTGAGGCCGCTGTCTAATGCCGCTGCTTTAAAGGCTGCTGCATCGCTGTCGGATACTGTCTTGCCAGCAGGGACAATGTCCTGCCAAATCAGATCTTCTGATGGCACTTCAGGGCCGAGGTAGCGCGCCTTTGGACCCATGTCGCGGTGGCACAATTTGAACCATGCGCGGGCAAAAGCATCATCAAGTTGCTCTGGATTTTCCAAGAAACGCTTTGAAATTTTAGCGTATTCTGGGTCCATCTTGAGCGCCATATCCGCCGTCGTCATCATGGTCGGAACCTTCTTAGAAGGATCGCGAGCATCAGGCGCCATATCGGCTTCGTCCGGGTTGATTGGCGTCCATTGCTGCGCGCCAGCCGGGCTGTGCACGAGCTCAAAATCATATTTGAACAGGATGCGGAAGTAATCGTGGCTCCAGCTGGTCGGGTTGTTCGACCATGCCCCTTCGATGCCCGAAGTGGTGATGTTGCCAGCATCAATTTCGCTTTGGTCGGTGAGCCAGCCAAACGCCTGCTTTTCAAGCGATTCGCCTTCTGGTGCGTCGCTGAATGTGTCAGCCGGTGCCGCGCCGTGCGCCTTACCAAAGGCATGCCCGCCAGCGGTCAAAGCCACGGTTTCTTCGTCATTCATCGCCATGCGCGCAAACGTTGTGCGCATATCGCGGGCCGAAAGGAGCGGGTCAGGATTGCCGCCGGGGCCTTCTGGATTGACGTAGATCAGGCCCATTTGAATAGCCGCGAGCGGGCTTTCCAATTCCATGTCTTTGTCAGGTTGGATGCGGGTTTGTGCGCCAGTATCGACCCACAGTTCTTCTGTGCCCCAATATGTAGTCTCAGGCTCAAACACATCTTTGCGTCCGCCGCCAAAGCCGAACACTGGTCCGCCCATGCTTTCAATAGCGACATTACCAGCGAGAATGAAAAGGTCAGCCCAGCTGATGTGCTTGCCGTATTTCTGTTTGACGGGCCAAAGCAGGCGGCGCGCCTTGTCGAGGTTGCCGTTATCTGGCCAGCTGTTCAATGGGGCAAAGCGCTGTTGGCCGCTGCCGCCGCCACCGCGTCCGTCGCCGGTGCGATATGTACCAGCTGCGTGCCATGTCATGCGGATGAAAAAGGGGCCGTAATGGCCGTAATCGGCAGGCCACCAATCTTGGCTGTCCGTCATCAAAGCGGTGAGGTCGGCTTTCAGCGCATCATAGTCAATCGCATTGAAGGCTTCTGCGTAGTCAAAATCATCGCCCATCGGGTCAGCATTGCGGCCGCCTTCTGTCAGGGGAGTGAGCTGGGTCGCCTCAGGCCACCAATCGGCATTCGTGCGTCCGTGCAACGAACGTGTTCCGCTGGTGTGATCAAATGGGCAACCTGAAATTTCGCCGGTCTTAGCGTCCATGATTTCTCTCCTAATGTGATTCGGTTTGGGAGGGTTTTCCGCTCCCGATGCTGGCATAGATGGCGATTGAATTTCATCTTGTCCAATCGATTAAAATGCTAGAATTGATCGGGTGAAGCGATTAAGCTCGCTGACGCCCTTACTTTGCCATTTGTGCGCGGTGCATTAGCTTATGATCGGCCAGAACCAGCGCCATCATTGCCGCGACAACTGGCGCGCCTCTAATGCCAACACACGGGTCATGCCGTCCCTTGGTGCGCACATCAACGGCTTCCCCAGCAGAGTTTACCGATTGCACTGGTGTGAGGATGGAGGAGGTCGGTTTAAATGCCACACGGCAGACCACGGGCTGTCCGGTGGAGATACCGCC
>CALFEA010000225.1 GCA_937950385.1 uncultured Altererythrobacter sp.
GCTTAAAATGAGCCTGCCGAGAATCTAACACGGATTGCCAATGTAGGAAAATACCGCGGCGTTACCCGCCGATCCTGTATATAATGTTAGTGCGATAATAGGATGCCATCGGCTTGCCATCCTTATCCAAGGCGGGCTCAAATTTAGCCTGTTGCATCGGGCCGCAAGCGGGCGAATTGAGATATTGCGTATCGGTCGCTTTGCCGATGGTGCACTGCGTCACCGTTCCGCTCTCATCAATATTCACCCGCATATTCATGATCCCCTGCTCGCCCTTGTTCAAAGCGGATCTGGGGTAATTATCGATAATCCGGCGCACCACTTTTGCTTGATTGGTCCAAACAGGCGCGCGGCTGCGCGTTTTGTGCTGTTCCAGATCAAGCCCCCACTCGGTGATAAGACCAGCGGCACAGTCATTGAGGACCTTAAACGCATCGTCCAATGGGCCGGTGTTCAAAATCACTTCACGCTTGCCCTGCTTCAGTGAAATGAAGGAAGCCTTGCTTGCAAATTCTGTGTCGAGCGCAGGGATCGGCGGCGCATTGTCTCGCTCAGCATCGGGGTCGGCACGCTTTTTCGGATCATAGATTTCATGCCCCTCTTCAAGACTAAGACTGCTATAAATCAGGGCCGGGCCAATCGAACCCAAATCCCCTATCATAGGCTGAGTGTCACGCGGCTCATGCCCATCAAACACGCGCCATTCGGTTACCTTTCCGCTTCGAAAGCGTTTGAAACCGGGGCCCGCAGCGGTGAAGGAAAAACCACTGTCGGGCCCCCATTGCTCAAAGAAAATCGCATGGCGATTTTCGCCCTCGCCAAATATCCGCGCCAGACGGCAGGTCTCCTTGCCGTAATCCACATTCCATTGGCCGCTTGGCTCCACCACTAAAGGCTGAGAGCCTTTGTCCTTGGCGGTAACAATCGCAGGTACAGCGCCAATGGCTAAAGCTGCAATTACCGATAAGGATCGGGGAAACTTGTGGTTCATGTCGATGCTCTCAAATTGAACAAATTACCGAATATCAAATGTGACGCTCGACCAATAATAGGAAGCGGCAGGCTCGCCATCGGCATCCAATGCCGCATTGAACTTCCCATGTTTCATGAGCCCCAAACAAACAGCATCGTCGAACAATTGCGGCCTGTTGCTTGTGCGAATGTTGCAATTGGTCGGCTTGCCCTTGGCGTTGATGGTAAGCCGGAATTCCACTTTCCCCTCCATGCGGGCGCTGACCAAATAGGTGGGATAGCGGATCAACCGCGCCATATTTGAACCATTGAGCAATTCTGGTGGCTGCGCCTTGCCAGATTTGGATGATAGCGCGCGGTTCAAAGTGATCGACAATTGCTCTGAACAGCCGCGTAGGAAATTCAGCGGCTCTGCCATACTTCCCAGCTCAAATTCGAGCGGGTCGACAATGGATTCTGCGATGCGAAAGGATTGGATGGCATTGATACGCTGTGTGCTGAGTTCTTCAATTTCCGCATCTGTTTTGCGCTCAATTTCTGGCGGCACAATGGCGACCCCAAACATGGTCAGCACGGGGCGCCCTTTGCTCGATTTGGCCCGAACATAGCTGCGCAGGCTTTCTTTCTCCTCGCCAAATTGGATGCGAACCGCTCTGCCATAGGAACTGCGCAAGGGTGACCCGATCAAAGTCAGATTGTAATTGGGTTCTTTGCCGCCTTGATCAATCCACAATGTTGCCTGGTTTTCGCCTTCGCCAAACACCCGCGAGGCGCGGCATGTATCCTGACGCGCACGCAATTTCCATTCGCCTTGGGGGGCAAGGGTGAGCGTGTTTTTGTCGCGCTGTGTTTTCGAACCAGCATTGTCCTCAGCCTGAGCGGATAAGGGAGCCGCTGCAATACCGCTCAAGAAAGCTGCTGCGATAATACTGCGCAAGGCTGATGGGGATTTTGACATTAATTGGCCTCTCGTTGGCATAAACTCACAGCGCTCTCTGCACACAGTTTTGATCCGGCACATCTTTCTTGCGAAAGGCAAAGGTGATGCAGGAATAGAAATAGGATGCGATGGCCTCGCCCTTTGCATTGCGTGCTGGCTTCAGCAAGGCTCGCTCACGCAATTTGCCGCAAATCCTGCCAGTATACATTCGCGGATTATCCGTGCCGACAATTTGGCAGTCTGTTGGCTTACCAGTTGGATCGATTGTGAGCCGGAACGCTATCGCCGCAACGCCTTTTGCCAATTGCAGTTCGCGCGGGAAATCCCGCCATTCGAACCATTCATTTTGATCAATTGAAATGGGGGGATTGGCCCCTTCTTCTGACGCAGACCAAGCTGTTTGGAGCCTTATAGTCAGGTCGCGTGCGCACAATTCCAATTGCGCCAGCGGTTCGCCCATTTTGCCAAATGCAAGAGCAAGTGGCTGTCTTGCCGCCCTATCAACACGAAGCACTTGCACGTTTGCAAAGGCATTTTCGCCTGAAACTTTAGCCATATTAAGCGGCGTGTCGCTATCGTAGCTATCGCTGCCTGCGCCCATTGTTAAACCAAAAACAGACAGCGCTGGGCGGCCATCATCACTCATTGTTTTCACGTGGGTTTTGAGGCTGGCAGCACCTTCATTAAAGCGCAGCCGCAGCAAGGGTCCCATTGGGCGGGTGAGGTGCCTCCCCACAAACGTAAAATTATAGGGTGATTGAGAGCCGCTTTGTTCGATCCATACCTCGGTGCTCTGCTCACCTTCACCAAAGTTTCGGCTTATTCGGCAAGTATCGCTGCGGGCCTCAAATGCCCAGTCACTGGTTGGCTCAAGCTCAACCGGTTGTATTTGGGCGTTGCTGATTTGAGGCCAAGCAATAGCCAAAGCCGAAAGGCACAAGACCAAACTTAATCGCACAAACAAAACCCCCGTTTAGCCTAGTATTTGCATACATTAGCCAAACGAGGGTTTTGGTCAAACTGAAGTAGTTTGAATATTGGTTTTGCGTTTACAGCTTTCCGGTCAATTCCGGCACAGCGTTAAACAGATCGGCCACTAGGCCAATATCTGCCACTTGGAAGATCGGTGCGTCTTCATCCTTATTGATCGCGATGATCGTTTTGGAATCCTTCATACCGGCCAAGTGTTGGATCGCGCCGGAAATACCGATTGCGAAATAAACCTCTGGGGCAACGATCTTGCCGGTTTGGCCGACTTGATAATCATTGGGGACATAGCCTGCGTCGACTGCGGCGCGGGATGCGCCAATGCCTGCGCCCAATTTATCCGCCAATGGGGTGATGGTGGCCTCGAATGTCTCAGCATCTTTGAGCGCGCGGCCGCCTGATACGATGACCTTTGCACTGGTCAGCTCAGGGCGTTCGCTTTTCGCGATTTCTGCACTGACGAAGCTGGATGTGCCAGCATCGCTTGCGCCGCCAAGGGCTGCAACTGTGCCCGAACCGGAGCCCGCGTCGGCCTTGTCGAAGGCTGTGCCGCGAACGGTGATGACCAATTTCGCATCCGAGCTTTCAACAGTGGCAATCGCATTGCCAGCGTAGATTGGACGGGTGAATGTCTTATCGCCTTCAACCGAGAGAATATCGCTGATCTGCATCACGTCGAGC
>CALFEA010000226.1 GCA_937950385.1 uncultured Altererythrobacter sp.
GTCTGGTCGGTCGAGATGCGCGCGGCCGTGCTCAGCTGCGCTGCCATCTTTGGTTTGTGTGTCTTGAATTGTAGAAGCCATAACGCATCTTATAGCTTCCCTTTACGTTAGCGTCAAGAAGTGACCTTTACGAGAGCTTCGCCTTCCAGCCGCCGGTAAAAGCAGCTGGTCTCACCAGTATGGCATGCCGGTCCCGCAGCCTTAGCAATCACAACAATGGCGTCTTGATCGCAATCAATCCGCATTTCTAGAACGTTGAGCATATTGCCGGAAGTCTCACCCTTTTTCCAAAGCTGCGCGCGGGACCGTGACCAAAAATGCGCAATTCCTGTTTGCTGCGTCAGGGCCAAAGCCTCGGCATTCATATGGGCGACCATCAACACATCCTTGCTCGATGCGTCGGTGACAACCGCCGTTAAAAGGCCGGTTGCATCAAATTTCGGCATCAATTGAGCGCCATTCTCGATTTGCTCACGGGTGGTTTCACCGCCGGTTTGAGAGCTCACAGATTATTCCTTCGATGAAACGACGCTGGCCTGCGACAAAATGTTGCACGATAACCACAGAAGATGGTCAAAATGCATCCCTAACTAATAAGAGGCTTTTATGCAGACACATGTCCTGTGACAAACACTTAGTGCTTGAGAAAGCACCAACCTATTATCAGATGCTCAATCGTATCAGGTTCAGGGGGTTGCCGCGGCGCTGTTGTCATGGGGGTGATGACGCGAGCGGACAATACGATGAGGGATAGAACCTTCGTCGGCTTTCTAGGGGGACGGCCGACGATGTCTTTGCAAAAGGACAAGGTTCACAACGATTCGTCACGTGGCGCCCGAGGCTTAGCGGCCTCGGGCGTTTCGCTTTTCTGGTGCATCAATCTCTGGTGCCGAAACCTTCAACTACGCGCGCAAAACAGGCTATGCGAACGTTCTGTGCACCGGCCTCGCGCAATGCCCGAATGCAGGCATCGCTGGTTGCGCCGCTGGTCAGCACATCATCGACTAAGATGACGTTGCGCCCGGATAGCTTTGCCAAGCGTCCGCGCCGCGGCTTGATCGCTCCGCTAAGCGCTGTCTCGCGCTGATGCTGGCCTAGCCCGCCAAGAGAAGGCGTCATCTTGCGGCGCACAAGCCCATCGACCAGCAGTTCTCCCTTGCCCAGTTTTGCCAATTCCCGCGCCAGCAAGGCCGATTGGTTAAAGCCGCGCTGCCACATTCTAATGGGGTGCAATGGCACAGGAACCAGCAGCGGCGGCGTTTCGTCAGGTTCATGCTGTTCCAACCTCGCCGACATTATTCGCGCCAACATTGGGGCCAGCGCGATTTTCTTCCCGTGTTTGTACGACAGGATCAGTTTGCGCGAGGCAGCATTGTAGATCGTGCCGGCCGCGACACCATCATGCAGCGGTGCTTCATCATAGCAAATCTCGCAATATTGTGGCTCTTGCTCGGCGTCTGGCAATTCGTCTGTGTCAGCGATTGGCAATGGCTTTTGACAGGCGCCGCAAACATGTTCGCCCGGCATCTCCAGCTCGCTCCAGCAAGCAACGCAAAGCCCGCCCTGCTGGCCCAATCCGTCGCCGCAAAGCGGACAGCGCGGCGGGTAAAGCAGGTCCACCAATGGCGCGAGGCCTTGCTTTAATTCCAGTGCGAAATTCATGGGAAGCATGCTGCACCTCTTGCATGTCGCTGGCAAGCACGGCAGGCACAATCGCGTGACCCGAGTTCCGAACATCTTTTCTGCGGCAAGGCGCTCTGCGGTTCGCAGCCGGTCCAATCAACATTCCGATCTTGCCCATACCAAGGCCGATTGGCTTGCGCTGGCAATGATTGAGGACACGCTTGATCGGCTCAGCTTTATGCAGCTTGAACCGGAGCGCGCTCTGATTATCGGCCCCTATGCAGAGCGTTTGCAGCTGCCCAAAACGTGCGATGTGCTTTGCCGCGATTGGATCGATGAGGAGCAACCGATTGATGGCGCCCCTTTTGACCTCATCGTCAGCATGGGCCAGCTTGATACGGTCAATGATTTGCCCGGCGCTCTGCTGCATGCCCGCAATGCGCTCGCCCCGGATGGGATATTCATCGCGCAAATGCTGGGCGCTGGAACGCTTGCGACATTGCGGCGGATATTGCTTGAATCTGACGGCGAGAGACCGGCTGCCCGCATTCATCCGCAGATTGATAACCGCGCGGCAACCGGATTGTTGCAACGTGCGCTCTTCTCAAAACAGGTGGTCGATCAATATCCTTTGTCTGTGTCTTATCAGAGCCTCGAGAAACTGATTTCTGATCTGCGGGCGCAGGGCCTCACAAACCAGCTTAGCGATCCGCCACCGCCTTTAACGCGGACAAGTCTGGAACGCGCGCTCCATGCATTCGAGGCTGCAAAAGACGAACGCGGCCGTGTGACCGAACGGTTCGAAATCCTCACCCTGACAGGCTGGCGTTAGCCTTTCAGTGCAGCCTGTGCCGCTGCAAGCCGAGCAATTGGGACGCGGTATGGTGATGCGCTGACGTAATCCAAGCCCACTTGCTCGCAGAAATGGATGCTCGCCGGATCGCCGCCATGCTCGCCGCAAATGCCGAGCTTAATGTCGGGCCGCGTTGCCCTGCCCCGCTCTGCTGCCAACTCCACCAATTGCCCAACGCCGTCAATATCGAGGCTGACGAAGGGATCGCGCGGGAAAATGCCCTTGTCGACATAAGGCGCCAAGAACCGCGCACTATCATCGCGTGATACGCCCAATGTGGTTTGTGTCAGATCATTGGTGCCGAATGAGAAGAACGCGCCTTCTTTTGCAATTTCGCCCGCCATTAAGGCTGCGCGCGGCAATTCGATCATTGTGCCGACGAGATATTCGACCGTGATGCCGGTTTCGGCAAAGACTTCATCCGCAACCCGCTCAATCAAAGCGCGCAGCAATTCCAATTCGCGTTTGGTCGCCACCAGCGGGACCATCACTTCGGGAATGGGCGCTTCGCCGGATTCTTTTGCAACAGCGCATGCAGCCTCAAAAATTGCGCGCGCCTGCATCTCGTAAATCTCAGGATAGGTGATCCCAAGGCGGCAACCACGGTGGCCGAGCATTGGGTTGAACTCATGCAATTCATCCGCGCGGCGTTTGAGGTGATCAACCCCGTAACCGGTTGCATCGGCCAGATCAGCAAATTCAGCATCACCATGCGGCAGGAACTCGTGCAATGGCGGATCGAGCAGCCGGATCGTGCATGGCAGCCCCACCATCACCTCAAAGATCGACTGGAAATCGGCGCGCTGTTCCGGCAGCAATTTTGCCAAAGCGGTGCGGCGTCCGGCTTCATCTTCGGCCAAGATCATTTGGCGGACGGCACTGATCCGCGCAGCATCAAAGAACATATGTTCCGTGCGGCAAAGGCCGATGCCTTCTGCACCAAATTGCCGCGCCTTTGCGCAATCATCGGGCGTTTCGGCATTGGTGCGAACACGCATCCTGCGGTGAGCATCGGCCCACACCATCAGCGTGCCAAAATCACCGACGAGCTCAGGCTCAATCGTGGCAACTTCGCCCGCCATGACTTGCCCGTTGGACCCGTCGAGAGTGATGACATCGCCCTCTGCAAATTCGCGGCTGCCGATGCGCAAAGTCCGCGCGGTCATATCAATAGACACGCCGGATGCGCCAGAGACACATGGGCGCCCCATGCCGCGCGCAACCACGGCTGCGTGTGACGTCATGCCGCCGCGTGCGGTCAAAATACCCTGCGCTGCATGCATGCCGTGAATGTCCTCTGGCGAGGTTTCGACCCGCACCAAAACGACTTTTTCGCCGCGCTCAGAAAGCTGCTCTGCCTTATCAGCGTCGAGCACTATCTGCCCCGATGCAGCGCCGGGTGAAGCGGGCAATCCCGTGGTCAAAACATCGCGCTTTGCCGCTGGATCAAGCGTCGGGTGGAGCAATTGATCGAGCGCCATTGGGTCAACCCGCAGGATCGCTTCCTTTTCGTCAATCAGCCCCTCGCCCACCATCTCAACCGCCATTTTAAGCGCAGCCTTGGCGGTGCGTTTGCCAGAGCGGGTTTGCAGCATCCAAAGCGTTCCCTGCTGCACGGTAAACTCAATATCCTGCATATCGCGGTAGTGCTTTTCGAGCAGGTCAAACACGCGCGCCAGCTCGCCATAGGCATCGGGCATCGCCTCTTCCATTGAGAGCGGCTTTGCACCTGCCGCCTCGCGCGCGGCTTTGGTCAAATATTGCGGTGTGCGAATGCCCGCGACAACATCTTCGCCCTGCGCATTGATCAAATATTCGCCGTAATAGGCGCGCGTTCCGGTGGCGGGGTCGCGGGTAAAGGCAACGCCTGTCGCCGAAGTGTCGCCCATATTGCCGAACACCATGGCCTGAACATTGACGGCCGTGCCCCAGTCAGAGGGGATATCATTGAGGCGGCGATAAACTTTCGCGCGGTCGGCGTCCCAACTGTCGAATACGGCGGCAATTGCGCCCCATAATTGCTCGGTCACATCCTGCGGGAATGGCCGGCCCAACTCCTCAGCCGCGATGCTTTTATATTGCGCGACCAGCTCTTGCCAATCTTCAGAAAGCATCTCAGTATCGGCGTAATAGCCCTTGTCTTCCTTCGCGATTTCAAGCGCTTCTTCAAACAATCCGTGGTCAATCCCGAGCACCACATCGGAATACATTTGGATAAACCGGCGGTAGCTATCCCATGCAAAACGTTCATCACCCGACGCCTGCGCAAGGCCTGCTACGGTTGCATCATTCAGCCCAAGGTTGAGCACCGTATCCATCATGCCGGGCATAGAGACCCGGGCACCAGAGCGCACAGATACGAGCAATGGATCGCCCGCATCGCCAAATTTCTTGCCAACCGCCGCCTCAATATGGGCAAGCGCGCTGGCCACTTCGCCGCGTAAGGAAGTTGAGAAATCAGCACCTTCCTGCAAATAGCGCACGCATTCCTCAGTCGTGATCGTAAATCCGGGAGGAACCGGCAGGCCAATGCTGGCCATTTCAGCAAGGTTCGCGCCCTTGCCTCCAGTGATCGTCTTATCCTTTTGGCGCGGATCGCTGTGCGGGGCTGATCCGCCGAAAGTATAGACCGATTGCTGCGACATGTAATTTCCTAGTGCTTTTGCGTTTTGGGCGCGGTTTGGCTTCGCAAAGGTGACAAAGGTTACACCCTGTCACTTTCAAGAACGCCCTCTAAACTTTTGAACTTACAGCGAAACTCAATTTTTGACCATGCAGGCGGACAGTGGGGGGCAGACAGGCATTTGTCACCTTTACCCCTCAATCCGGGAGAAATCGGCAACCTGATGCACCGCACCACGGAAACGCGCTAGCAGATCAAGCCGCGCGCCGCGCACAGCCTTTTCTTCAGCGTTGACAATCACATCTTCAAAGAACCGGTCGATGGGCGCGCGCAATGTGGCGAGCGCGGACATGGCCGAGGCGAAATCCTCCTTCGCCAGCG
>CALFEA010000227.1 GCA_937950385.1 uncultured Altererythrobacter sp.
GCGCTTCTTCGCCGACATTGGGAATATCGCGTGTGATATCCTCTGGGCCAAGCTTGGTGTCGCGGGCCATCACTTCGAATTCATCAATATGGATCGAGGTGAAGACGTCGTCTTTCACGATACGCTCAGAGATGAGGATAGAATCCTCATAATTGTAACCGTTCCAAGGCATAAAGGCGACGAGGCTGTTCTTGCCCAGTGCCAGCTCGCCAAGGTCAGTCGATGGACCGTCAGCGATAATATCGCCCGGCTCAATCACATCACCCACTTTCACCAGCGGACGCTGGTTGATGCAGGTGTTTTGGTTGGAGCGCTGGAATTTCTGCAATGAGTAGATGTCCACGCCAGATTGGCCCGGCTCCACATCGCCCTGCGCACGGATGACGATCCGGGTTGCGTCGACTTGGTCGACAATGCCCGCACGGCTCGCTGCAATCGCAGCACCAGAATCGCGCGCCACAGTTTCTTCCATGCCCGTGCCAACCCATGGCGCTTCGGCTTTCACCAAAGGCACAGCCTGACGTTGCATGTTGGAGCCCATCAATGCGCGGTTGGCGTCATCGTTTTCCAAGAATGGAATGAGCGAGGCCGCAACCGAAACCAGCTGCTTGGGCGATACGTCCATCAGCGTGATTTGCTCGCGTGGCGCCATGAAGTAATCGCCGTTTTGACGCGCAGAAACCAACTCTTCAACAAAGCTACCGTCTGCTTTCAATCCAGCCGATGCCTGCGCAACAGTGTGCTTTTGCTCTTCCATCGCAGAGAGGTATTTGACCTCTGATGTGACGTTATTGCCATCAACCATGCGGTAAGGCGTTTCAATAAAGCCATATTTGTTCACGCGGCTGAACGATGCCAGCGAGTTGATCAGACCGATGTTCGGGCCCTCAGGCGTTTCAATCGGGCAGATCCGGCCATAATGGGTCGGGTGAACATCGCGCACTTCAAATCCAGCACGCTCACGTGTCAGACCGCCGGGCCCAAGCGCCGACACACGGCGTTTGTGGGTGACTTCTGACAGCGGATTGGTCTGATCCATAAATTGCGACAGCTGCGATGAGCCGAAGAATTCGCGCACAGCGGCAACCGCCGGTTTCGCATTGATCAGATCGTTCGGCATGACGGTTGAAACATCAACCGAAGACATGCGCTCTTTAACGGCGCGCTCCATGCGGAGCAGGCCAACGCGGTATTGGTTTTCAAGCAGCTCGCCCACCGAACGCACGCGGCGATTGCCGAGGTTATCGATGTCATCAACATCGCCCTTGCCGTCTTTCAGGCCGACCAATTCCTTGACCACAGCAAGAATGTCTTCCTTGCGCAAAGTGGTCACGGTGTCTTCTGCATCCAATTCCAGACGCATGTTCAATTTCACGCGGCCAACAGCGGAAAGGTCATAGCGCTCGCCATCGAAGAACAGGCCTTCGAACAGAGCTTCTGCGGTTTCCTTCGTTGGCGGCTCGCCAGGACGCATAACCTTATAAATCGCTTCCAGACCTTCATCACGGTTTTCAGCCTTATCGACTTGCAGCGTGTTGCGGATCCATGGGCCTGTGTTGATTTCGTCAATGTCGAGCAGTTCGATTTTATCGATACCGGCATTGTCGAGTATTTCGAGATTATCGACCGACAATTCATCGCCTGCTTCAATATAGATGCGGCCGGTTTTCTCGTCGATCATATCACGCGCTGCATAAGCGCCGAAGATTTCCTCGGTTGGCAGCAGCAGTGTTTTCAAACCATCCTTGGCGGCTTTGTTGGCAGCACGAGGAGAGATTTTCTGGTTCGCAGGGAATACTTCTTCGCCTGTCTTGGCATCCACCAGCGCAAACGCTGGCTTCTGGCCGCGCCAGCTTTCTGGTTCGAACGGCATTTTCCAGCCGTCTTTTGCGCGTTCCCACACAGCTGTGTCGTAGAAGTGATCGAGAATGCCTTCGCTATCGAGGCCCAGCGCATAAAGCAGCGCGGTGACCGGCAGCTTGCGCTTACGGTCGATGCGGACATTGACGATGTCTTTGGCGTCAAACTCAAAATCGAGCCAGCTGCCGCGATAGGGAATAACGCGGGCTGCAAACAGCAATTTGCCAGAGCTGTGCGTTTTGCCGCGGTCATGATCGAACAACACACCTGGCGAACGGTGCATTTGCGATACGATGACACGCTCTGTGCCGTTGATGATGAAAGTACCATTGCCGGTCATGAGCGGCATATCGCCCATGTAAACGTCTTGCTCTTTAATATCGAGAACAGAGCGCGTTTCGGTTTCTTGGTCGACCTCAAACACGATCAAACGCAAAGTCACCTTCATCGGCGCTGCGTAAGTGATGCCGCGCTGGCGGCATTCGGTGGTGTCATATTTCGGCTCTTCCAGCTCGTAATGGACAAAGTCCAATTCGGCCGAACCGGCAAAATCGCGGATTGGGAAGACGCTGCGGAGCGTTTTCTCCAAACCGGAAACGTAATCGATCGAAGGATCGGAGCGCAGGAACTGTTCGTAGCTCTCGCGCTGAACCTCAATCAGATTGGGCATGTCCACGACTTCGTGGATGTCGCCAAAGATTTTACGGATACGCTTTTTCGCGGTTCCGGAGGTTTTTGGTGCTTTTGCCTTGCTCGCCATAGGAAGGATATTGCCTCTTATATAACGCCAATCGCCGGATATGCCGCAGCGATTCGCAGGATAAATGATCGTCGCACTTCGTATTCAACGCGCCTGCTGCAGCAAAAAATCGCTCCAAACAGGTCTCGAAACGCAAAAAGGCCGCAGCAAAATGCCCTTACAATCAAGGGCTTGCTACAGCAGCTCTAACGTCGCGAATATGGTGGTCGCCGCTTCTATTCTTAAGCTGGTCCTACGCGCATGGACCGGCTTGCTCGAAGCAGGCGGTTGACTGGCATTTAGGAGGCGCATTGCACGGTGTCAAACAGTGGTTTTGTGCGGCGCAAAACAAGCAAGAACTTTATCGCAAAGCAACACACGACATATCGTTTTTCAATATTATTGATTGACAATAAAACGAATCGCTCCTAGTTGATGATTATTGAATAACGATATCAACTTTAACGGAGAACGATAAATGACCAACTTTGCAACACAAGCCCTGACCGCCGTAGCCGCTGTCTTCCTCACCATCAGCTCCATCGGTGCGATTGTAACGGTTCCGCCAGCACAGGCCGCTGAAACCGCCGACTCAATTGAATTGGCCTGAACGCTGCAAGTACCCAAGGGAGATTTTCCATGACCACCGCCGCTTTATCCAATGGCCGCAATGATCCGCTCTTGCTTGCCGGACGAATACTCACACTCATAATGCAAGGGCTGATGGCGATTGCCGCATTTGCCGTCGCGATTGCCGGAATAGCCGTCCTCTTTTTTCGCGATACAATCAACGCAGAGATAATTGCAGAGCGCGGCCCCGATATCGCGGCCTTTCCTGCTTGGTCCATCGCCGCCCTATTGCTGTTGGGGCTCGCCCTAATCGCAGCAGCTTTCGTCTTTTTCGGAAAGCTTCGGGCTATTATCAATAGCGTTGGCGATGGCGATCCCTTTGCGCCTGAAAACGCTGAGCGTTTGACCGCAATGGCATGGCTGTCGCTTGGGGCCTACGGCATTATGGCCGTTATGGCTGGAGTAGCCTTCAGCATGGCCAGTTGGATAGAGCAAATGGACGATGCGGATATGTCGATGGATGTCGGCCTTGACCTAACCGGCATCTTGATGATCATCATCCTGTTCATCCTTGCCCGCGTGTTCCGCCACGGCGCTGCGATGCGCGAAGACCTTGAGGGGACTGTATAATGCCCCCTGTATCCAGCAATGAAGAAGGAACCCGCATCATGGTCAAGCTCGACGATATACTGCACGACCGGCGTATGACTCTGACCGAATTGGCAGAGCGGGTGGGCCTCACCCTCGCCAATCTTTCAATCCTCAAAACCGGCAAGGCCAAGGCGATCCGCTTCTCCACATTGGAAGCGATCTGCCGGGAGCTGGAATGCCAGCCAGGCGACCTGCTTTCTTACGAAGACTAAAAGCTTGATCAAAATTTCTTGACTTTCGCGGCGCGCGAGCACATTGCGCGCCTCGACCGCTTCGGTGGTCATTCCGTCCGAGACAGTTGGTGAAGACAATTGGGTCTTCTTAATTTCCAGCCTAGGCGGGGAAAAGAGATTTTCGGCCTCCTTCATAAAGAGGCCATTTGGTGCCAATCGCGGCATCCTCCTTCCCCATCAATGGACTTTAGCCCGCGTCCAAGCATCCGCTTGGGCATGGACAATATAGCCGGCTGTATAGGCTTTCGCCCATGCAGCCATAGTGAAGGAGCAAAAGCATGGATCGTTCGCAAAAATCCGACGCCGTTGCCCAGCTTAATGCAGCTTTCCAAGAGGTTGGTGTGGTGGTTGTCACCCGCAATCTCGGCTTGACGGTGGATGCTTCCACTGAATTGCGCGGAAAAATGCGTGACGCCGGTGCCTCGTATAAGGTTGCGAAGAACCGTCTCGCTAAGCTTGCCCTTAAAGACACCGATTACACCGGCATCGAAGAGTTTCTCTCCGGTCCGACAGCCTTGGCCTGGTCTGCTGACCCGGTTGCAGCGGCGAAAGCTGCTGTGGAGTTCGCGAAATCGAACGACAAGCTGGAAATCGTCGGTGGCTCAATGGGTACGCAAGTGCTCGACGAAGCTGGAATCAGGTCACTTGCCTCGATGCCAAGCCTCGACGAGCTGCGCAGCAAGCTCGTTGGTCTCGTCAACGCACCGGCAACGAAAATTGCCCAAGTTGCGACAGCACCTGCGAACAAGCTGGCGCGTGTTGTTGGCGCGTTCGCCGCCAAAGACGCCGCTTAAGAGACGTTTTAGCAAAAACGAATTTATCATGTTTGGGGTCTGACCAATTATTGGCTGCCCCTTTTGAAATTGGAGTGAATTACCATGGCTGATATCGCCAAACTCGTAGAAGAACTTTCGAAACTGACCGTCCTTGAAGCGGCTGAACTGGCCACTGCGCTTGAAGAAGCATGGGGCGTTTCTGCTGCTGCAGCTGTTGCTGTTGCGGCTCCTGGTGCTGGCGGCGATGCCCCAGCAGCTGAAGAAAAAGACGAATTCGACGTCATCCTCACCGGCGATGGCGGCAAGAAAATCCAGGTCATCAAAGAAGTCCGCGCCATCACTGGCCTGGGTCTCACCGAAGCCAAGGGTCTTGTTGAAGGCGCACCGAAGCCTGTTAAAGAAGGCGTCAGCAAGTCTGAAGCTGAAGAAATCAAAGGCAAGATCGAAGCCGCTGGCGGCACTGTCGAACTCAAGTAACGCACAGGGGCATTGGCCCCGGCGTTATCCTCGCGAAAGCGGGGATCTTGCTTTAAAGTTTTGTGGGTGACTTGAAGCGCCCGCAGATAGGAGGGCGGCATCTTCGGATGTCGCCCTTTGTCGTTTGGGGTTTTCGTTATTTCCGCGACTTCAGACCATACAGCATCCCATCGAAACTAGGGTCATGCTTGATCGCAATGTCTCTGAACAAAGCCATTGTTTGATGCAATTGCGACGGGTCAGCGCAGCTATGCTGGCTCGCTGAATAGCGCATATTCCCCTGCGCCATTGCCACCGAATATTTGGCGCCATCAGTGCAAATAACATCAGGTGATCCGTAGTAGTGTAATTTTTTCAAGCTTTGGATAGTTTGTACATTCACCGCTTCAGTGACGATCCGCACTGTTTCTGCGGAAATATCAAACTCACTGCGTTTGGTTTGAATGGATTGCTTATCGCGGTCCCAAACGTAGCCGGCAACTCGCATTCGCCAACCATCCTCACTCTTGTAGACCAGCACCTGCTGCGACGCCGGACGAGGTATCAGACTGGCGCGATATGTCGCAGCATAGGCTGGCCTGCCCTCAATCCAATCACTGCAAACATCCACCAAATGATAACCGTCCTGTTTGGCATTGGCGGCGCAATCTTCTGCCGGTGTCGGTGCCGCCGCTTGGGCGAGCATAGCGAGCGCATATTGAAACATGTGTTGGTCCCCTTTTCGTGCTGCGTGTCCGACATACCACCATATCAAGAGTGGCTTGATAACCGCAGACTTTTTCAAACTGCGCATCCTGGATGAACATGGCTTTAATTCGACGGCCACTCAGCCTATCCGGTTCGGCTGCATGAAAAACGCGCCATCATATAATCAGCCTGCACGAGGGGCACTCAGCTGGCCAAGCGAATTTCGCGCGACTTTTATGCTCGCGGGGCCGCTGGCGCTCGCCAATTTCCTGCAAATGCTGACCTATTCGGTCGATGTGTTTTTCATAGCGCGATTGGGGGAGCAGCCCTTTGCCGCCTCGCAATTGGTGATGTCGGTGTTTGGCCTGATCGTTTGGGCGCTATCCTCCCTCACTGCCGCTGTGGCGCCCGTTGTCTCCGCAGAACTGGGTGCAAATCCCAATGCCGTGCGCCCTGTGCGCCGCGCGGTGCGCATGGCATTGTGGCTCGCCGTATTCAGCGGCGCTGTGGGCATGGCTCTGGCATTCCTTACCATTCCCATCATGCGGCTCACCGGCCAAGACGAAGCGCTGATCCCAATTGCATTTCCTTATTTGGCCGTGGTCGTTTTCTCGCTGATCCCCATGGTCGTAGGCAATGTCCTGCGCACCTATGTCTCAACCTTGGGTCGCCCGATTTTTGCCACGGGGATCACTGCGATTGGCATCCTAGTGAATGCGGCGGGCAATTACGCGCTGATTTTCGGCAATTGGGGAATGCCGCGTTTGGAGCTGGTCGGCGCGGGCATTGCGACGATCATTAC
Source organism: uncultured Altererythrobacter sp. (assembly GCA_937950385.1). Classification (GTDB taxonomy): domain Bacteria; phylum Pseudomonadota; class Alphaproteobacteria; order Sphingomonadales; family Sphingomonadaceae; genus Erythrobacter. The sequence goes on from CALFEA010000227.1 coordinate 6,796, forward strand.
AACCACCGTCACCATGCTGATCTATATTATCGCCATTCGCTTTGACAAAAAGCTGCATCGCTACCGAATATTCGGACGTTGGTGGCGGCCCGATTGGCAGCGCCTGCGCGAAATTTTGCGGATCGGTACGCCCATCGCACTGACTGTGATCGCAGAGGCGGGTATCTTCGGGGCCGCCGCCTTTATGATGGGGCGCTTCGGAGTGTCACAGCTCGCCGGGCACACAATTGCGCTCCAATTGGCGGCGATGGCATTTCAAATCCCGTTTGGTGTCGGCCAAGCGGTGACAATCCGTGTCGGCTATTATTACGGCGCGCGCGATCTTGTCGGGATAAAGCGCGCCGGTTGGGCCGGCATGGCGATGGGCACGGGCTTTATGTCGATGACGGCGCTGGCCATGGTCGTCATTCCCCAGCCGCTGATCTCGCTCTATGTCGATATTGATGCGCCTAAGAATGTGGCGCTGATCGGCTTTGCGGTGCAATATTTGATGTGGGCTGCCGCATTTCAGTTGGTCGATGGGATAC
>CALFEA010000228.1 GCA_937950385.1 uncultured Altererythrobacter sp.
GCCGGTTTGCTGAGCATCCGCCTCGCCAGTGATTGAGGTTTCGTAATTCATAACCATTCCTTGGGCCCAACTCCACCAAGGGTGTGTTAGACCAGTAAGTCACCTAGTGCAACGCCTAGTTCAATGTCTCCCTACTACGCCCGCTTTGGACAAGGGGCAATCTAGGTATCGACGAAAGACTGATTTTGCCGCTTCAGGGTGATTTTTACGCCTCTGTTTTGCGCTCTTTTGGGGCGGTCTTGCAGTAAACGCGGCAAAGACGGCGCAATTCGTGAGAAGAATGCGCAAAACGCGGCAAAGGCGCAAAAGAAAACGGGACAGCTTTCGCCGCCCCGTCTTTTGTTTTTCAAACTACAATTTGGGTCAGGCGGAGCGTTTTTTCACTTGCCGATAAATGAACAGCACGATGATCGAGCCAATCACAGCAGCGATGAAGCCCGGCCCTTCGCCTGGTTCATACCAACCAACGAGCTTGCCCAAAAAGCCTACGACAACCGCACCGACAATGCCCAAAAGAATGGTGACAATGAAACCGCCGCCATCTTTGCCCGGCATCAAGAATTTTCCGATCATACCAGCAAGACCGCCAATGATGATCCAGCTGATCCAGCCATATTCACCCAAAATTTCCATAAAACCCTCCTGTTCTGTTTTGTGAGCCCTGCAACTTCCCGCACCCAAATTGGAGCGCATGCAGGGCTTCTAAGCGGCTTTTAGCGCGCCTTACTCAAAAATATAAGGGGGATTGCGTAGCCGGACCATGCGGCAAGTGGAAAAACAGCGGAAAAATGGGTCACCCAAAGCAAAGCGGCGCGCCCTACACAAAGGACGCGCCGCTTTAGAAACCTGATGATTTGTAGTGCCTTAGTATTTCAACTGGCGCTCATACAGATCACGGTAATGCTGAATACGGGTAACCCGAAGGCCCTGCATGCCTGAACGGTCAACCGCGCGCTGCCAACTGGCGAACTCTTCCAGCGTCAAGCCGTAGCGTTCCAGCACTTCATCGATTGTCAGCAATCCGCCATTAACCGCGGCCACCACCTCGGCCTTACGGCGAACAACCCAGCGCCGCGTCTTGGGCGAAGGCAGATCATCAATCGTCAGCGGCTCTCCGAGGGGGCCGATCACTTGTGCGGGTCGAATGTCCTGGTTCTCTATCATCTAACTCTCTTGGCCGCCTTTTGCGCTTGGGGTTTGTGCTGCGACCTTTATGTCCGCCAAGCCTTTGCCGGCTTCTAAAGCATTTGGGTTAACGGGCTGTTTGTGATTGCCCTCGGAAACAAAATAGCCTCCTGCCGCATCGGCAAAGCTGGTTGCTTCCACCAAGGCATCATTGCGCAAGACACGGCGAAGATCGCGTGCTGCATCAATGCGTGCGGTCAATTCAGACCAACCAAAAGCGCGCAAAGCTGTGCGCTCCGCGCCTCGGGCTGGAACAGTGACCGAATCGGCTGCCTTAGGGGCATTTAGGACGTATCGTTCAAACATCGTTCCATCCCATTACATCGGTACCTCTCAACATGAGGTAAAGCTGGCATTTACGCCCTATTAGGAAAGGAAAATTTGCTCTTAACACGCAGTACTGGATTGCGCGGGGGCGCGCGTGTAGAGGCTGATCACATAATGTCCGACACGAATATTCTTGATACGCCGTCTTTAAATGCAATGGATGCCGCCGCCCTGTTTGATCTGGGCAAACCCGCGGCTGATGCCCGCATTGTCGTCGCGATGAGCGGGGGCGTTGATTCGTCCGTTGTCGCCGCATTGGCTGCACAATCGGGCGCTGAAGTCATCGGCATCACACTGCAATTGTATGATTATGGCGCAGCAACGGGGCGCAAGGGCGCATGCTGTGCTGGTGATGATATTAGCGATGCGCGCAATGTCTGCGACAGCCTTGGCATTGCGCATTATGTATTCGACCATGAAAGCGCATTTCGCGAAGATGTGGTTGAACAATTTGCCGATGAATATCTTCAAGGGCGCACGCCTGTGCCCTGCATCCGCTGCAATATGGGCCCGAAATTTACCGATTTGTTTCGCATGGCCCGCGAGCTTGGCGCAGATTGCCTTGCGACCGGCCATTATGTGCAGCGGGTAGAAAATGGCGAGTCGGTTGAGATGCACCGCGCCGTCGATCCAGCGCGCGACCAATCCTATTTCCTTTACGCCACAACCGATGATCAGCTCAGCTTTTTGCGCTTTCCCTTGGGCGGTCTGCCCAAGTCACAAGTACGCGAGTTGGCGGAGACCGCGGGCCTGCGCAATGCGGATAAGCCCGACAGTCAAGACATCTGCTTTGTGCCCGATGGCGATTATGCCAAGATCATCAAGAAAATGCGCCCCGATGGCGGCATTGCGGGCAATATCGTCCATGCGCAATCGGGCGAAGTGCTCGGCACGCATAAGGGCATCGTCCATTACACCGTCGGCCAGCGCAAAGGCCTCGATATTGGCGGCCAGCCTGAACCGCTTTACGTGGTTGGCATGGATGCAAACACCCGCGAAGTGCGCGTTGGGCCCAAATTGATGCTGGCGGTGAGCGAGGTTGAAGTGATCGAAACCAATTTGATCGGACCAATGCCTGATGTGCCGTTAACAGCCAAAGTGCGCAGTCTGGCCAAGCCTGTACCGGTGCGCCTCGAGGGCTCATTGGGCGGCGGCGAAACAGTGCGTCTGCATTTCGATACGCCTGAATTTGGTGTGGCTCCTGGCCAAGCGGCTGTGATTTATGCAGGCGAGCGCGTTGTTGGTGGCGGCTGGATTGAAAGCACCGTTAGCGCTGCCTGATTAGGGCCTGACGAGCGCCTCAATCTTCCCATTTTTCCAAGACACAGCCAAAGCCCTTGCGGTAAGTGGCCGTGTCGCTGGTGATGAGCGGGAAGCGCGCAGTTACGCTCTTGGCCTCTGCATCCTCCACCAATGTCACCAATTCCATGCCGCCGAGCCGGTCTTTTTTGCAATCTTGCAAATCACGCCCTGCAACAAAGCGGCAGGAGCAAGCGACTCGCGCTGAATAGGCAGTGGCGGTTTGTGCATATCCGGATGCGGGCACGCGGAAATAATAACCGGCCGCAAAGACAATCAGGAACAATATCAAGAGCACCCAAGGCCAGCGGCGCGATCTGTATGCGCCCAAACTACGCCCCTTTTTTGCTTTACTGCCCATTGCCAATTCCCCCTTAGATGCGCCAATACTGCGCCTATGATCGCACCTGTTAAGCCTATGATCGCACCTGTTAATACGCCGCCCAAAACCCGGTTGCGCACTTCTATCGCCGCTTTTGCGATACTGCCAGCCCTTGCCGCAAGCTTGGCTGCATGCAGCGAGCCTGTTACCGGCCCGCCGCCGCTTTCCGATGAGGCCTTGGCCGCCGTGACCGACAATGCCGCGACCCCGAAAGAGGATTTGGCAAGGGCGGTGGATGAGCTGTTTTCAAAAGAAGATCTCGGCGAAACCCGCGCTTTGCTGGTGATGAATGATGGGCAGATCGCCGCAGAACGTTACGGCGAAGGCTATGACGCTGATACGCG
>CALFEA010000229.1 GCA_937950385.1 uncultured Altererythrobacter sp.
CGCCATGGACGGAGCGACCCTTGCACTTTGGCCTTGGCGCCATCCAGCAAACGCCAGTGCAATGGTGTCTGATACTTTGCCTCCGTTAGAGTGATGAATTGTGACCATGGAGCACGCAGTTTGCTTCGCATCTCCTCCACGCAACCAATCATATCATCCGCATCTGTATCGGCTGTCAGAATGTTTAAGTCTTGATCAAGCCTTACCGTCATTTCTGCTGTGACGCGATCAATCATGTCGAGGCGGTCAGATAATTCTTGTTCCCCGATTTGAGCGCAGCTCTCCTGCCGCCAATCCTCGATCAGCAACTCACAACCGCTGCTGCGCTCCCCTTGATGTGGGCTTACGCGCAGGAAACCGGAAACCGTCTCATTCCCATCATAGGCTTTGAATGCTCGAGCAATTCTAAAACCCTTGCTGCGAGATTGATGCACCACCTCAAATAGCTCGGGTATTGATATTTTCCCAGGCAAGATACCGCCGCTTCGCAATTGAAGCTGCGCCAAGGGCTCGTCGGCCTCAAGCAGATTGTCATTGTTATCCGTTACCGCGCGAACAGAAGAGTAAAATCCTGATTTAGCCATTGCCAGGTACCGCTCGTGCCTTTGCCTCGGTCCCAAGTGCGGATGCCCCAAGCACGCCCAAAGCCTGATCTTTGTCCCAGCCATTAAATTCTAACGGCAAGGAAATATTAGCTCCCAGCAAAGCCAACTGACGCATATTCGCTTCGGTGGATCGGCCCGTTGCTCTTAGCGCAATCGCGAGCCTCAGGCATTGTTGCTGCTGGCATGACAGTGCGACCAAATCGCGCGGTTGCCCTGTGGATTTGGCGATCGCGCTTATGAAAATTGCAAGACCAGCGGTCTCAATCTCAGATATGATCTCTGCGCTTGCACCCACGGCGCTTATCAAGCGTTCCAACAATCCGAGCCGCGTAGCTTCCTCAACATATTGCGCGCGTATTTCCGACGCTTTTTGGACTAAGTAAGCATTATCCTGGTTCGCCCCGCACACCTTCCAAACGTCTAAAACCCCATTGAATATTTCAATCGGCAGTTCGAAAAGTGGAGCACCACCGTGCCCCTGCCCCGCTACAAAACGCGCCTGTGACGCCATCAGAGCCATAGCCAATTGACGAATATTTGTATCACGGGACGCAATCAATTCCTGCAAAAGCGCGGGCAATGCAGGATCAATGCCTTGCTCAACGCTCAATTGCTGAGTTAGGGCCCCTTCGACGGCTAAAGCATAGCAATGATTGATTAGCCCTCCACTTTCGGCAAGCATGACCCCTAGTGCAGAAACGTCAACATCACCTCGTTCACCAGTAGTCAAAAAGCAAAGTTGCTGTGCGATTGCGTCGATTGTTCCGCGCATTCGGGCGATCACATCATCGCTCAACAACGCTTGCCCTTGATTGCCGAGCATATGCGAAACAATGGGAATTGCTCCCGCAAGGGCACGGTCATCGCTTGCCAAATTGGCAGCCAATGCAGCCGTCATCTCGGCCTCATCTAAGATTTCAGCGCCTTGTCTAGTCATCGTCTCTGGCTTGGCCAACCTAAGTTCAGCGCGGATTCGCTTTTCGTTCTTCGCACATTAGCGCGAAAGCGAGCATAGCGAGGGCGAGAGTGGCCAAGATTGGGACAATTTCGTCCCAAAATATTCCAACCGTCAAGGCGAGTGTCAAAAGAACACGGTCTTGCCAAAAATCTTGCCACTTGGGCTGCTTGCTACGCAATGCCGTCAGGCCTGCAACCCTGATCAAGCCTAGCGCGATAGGTACTAAAGCAAGCGTACTCCAAGCCGTGTTGGACCATAGAATAAGCAATAGAACTGCAGCAATGAAGGCATCAAGCAAGGCATTGAATATGTTTGATTTAGCGTGATCCCCGGTTCTACCAAGAAGACGCACTGAAAGCACATCAATCGCGTTTAATTGCGCAAATATGAAAGCCGCAAAAACCAAAAGTAAACCGGCGATTGTCTCTTGGCCAAAGCCAGCCAGCGCCGCGGCCCCAAACCCAAGAGTGGTGCCAGCGATCTTTAGGCCGCTACCCCAAACCAGCGCTCTAGGTAGCATCGCCTTTACAGCCAAACGCGCAAGTTTTGTGCCTGGCCCCGCCCAGCTGCGCATGTCCAAAGCTTCATTTAGGATTGCTGCCTCGCGCTTCGCCAAGGTCTCGGCATCGCCGATCCGCATGATAGTGCCCGCCGATAGATGATCAGCTCCTAACGCGTTCATTGGAACACGAGCCTGCAGCGCCAGCCTTAAGAGCAAGCTTGCTGGATCACTATCTGATGGCAAATCAGTCATTTTTTCTAAAACATCTGCGCGGCAAATAAACAATCCGCCCCAGGCCCACTTGGCATCAATTCTTTCAAGTCCGTTGCTCACTCCTGCTTCGGCAGGAACCACCAAAATACCGTTTTCATTCGACATTTCAGGGGCAATCGCCAGGCTGTCGATCAACACCCCGTCTTGAAATACAATCAGTTCATTGTCCGGAACAAGCAAGCGACCTAGAGCCAAATGGCCAGAGATGAGGTGAAAATCGACGCCTCGTTCCTCAGCTTCATGCTGAAGCGCAATTAATCCGCCTGCCTGACTATTAGCCAAGCAAACAACGCGCTCAGCGCCCAAATCGCACGCACGGTCAAATTGCGCAGCCAGCACTGTACGGCCGAGAAAGGGCGACAAGGCTGCAAGGTCTCCGTTTGATGCTGACCTGACTGCGGAAAGAAGAGCGACGCGCAAAGCTTGGGAAAACCCTCTCAATAAG
>CALFEA010000230.1 GCA_937950385.1 uncultured Altererythrobacter sp.
CTGCGTGACCGAGCGAACACATGCGGCGTCTTTTCCAGAAAGCGAGGATATTCGGCGGGAATTGCTGAGGTTTTTGGATGGGTTATCAAACGATGCGCAATTGTTCGACCCAGCCGGATTGGAACAGCTTTCAGCGTGTTATAAAGCGGGCGAAGTTGACGGAGAGTGGGCGTGGGCAGTATGGGGATGCTTTATTAGTGCAACCTTCCTAGCACAAAAGGCGCTGTTATAATGGAAATGCGAACATGAAGACAAAAGCCAAATATTCAAAGCCAAAGCTTGAGAAGTTCGGTTCTGTCCGCAATCTAACCGGCGGCAGCGTGGGGCCCCAAATGGACGGCATGGGCCTCAATATGTTTATGAATTGATCGCGCCAGCCTCGCGGTTAAATGGCGCATAGGGTCAGTACGCTATGAGCCAAACTTTTCATGAACACCTCAGCTATTTTCAGCTTCCCCGCCGTTTGGATCTGTATTCAGACGCTATTGCGCGCAGCATAAAGCCCGGTGACACGGTCGCTGATCTAGGCTGCGGTTTCGGCGTTTTGGGCGTGCTTTGCCTCAAACATGGTGCATCGCATGTGTGGGGAATTGACGAAAGCGATGCGCTGCATGTCGCGCGCGAGATGGCGCAGCGATCCGGCCTGTCGGCCCAATATACGTGCATTGCAGGCTCAAGCTACAAAACAGAACTTCGGCAAAAAGTGGATGTGATCATCTGTGATCATATTGGCCATTTTGGCGCGGATTACGGTATGATTGCGATGCTGCATGACGCGCAAACAAGGCTCTTGAAGCCGGGCGGTATTGTCATCCCGCGCGAATTGCGAATGGAAGTGGCTGCGGTTTCGAGCAAAGCATATGCCGCGCGCGTTGAATTATGGAACGGGACCGGAAGTCTCCCAGAATTTCATTGGCTGCGCGAAAAATCCGCCAATACGAAGCATGTTGTCGACTTTGAAAATGATGAAATTGTCTCGGATGCCCGCAGTTTGGGCAGCATTACCCTGGGCGATGAAGCCGCGGAGTTTTTCCATTTCTCCGCCACACTCACCGTTGCAAAAGACGCTGAAATGCACGGGCTGGCAGGATGGTTTGATTGCTTGCTGGGCGGCGATGTTTGGATGAACAATTCTCCGCTAAAAGAAAGCTCTATTGGCCGTTCGCAAGCATTCCTGCCGCTGGAGGAGCCCATTGCTGTTAGCACCGGCGATCAGCTGGCCGTAACTGTCAAAATGCGGCCCTGCGATGCGATGCTGGCTTGGACGGTAGAGAATGTGACAAGCGGTGCTCCAATCCAAAAAATGTCGACTTGGAAAGGCGCAATTCTTGATCCTGATGCCTTTGGACAAGGCCACCAAAAGTGACTGCAATGCGCCGCGAGAAGCCTCGCTTGCAAGAGCCAATGGGTACGCCTGCTTATGACCAATGGATGACGCCTGATGGCGAGGCAAAGGCCGGCTTTTACCGCACTTCAGGCGGAATATTGGTGCGATTTTATGGCGAGGCAGATTTCGAGATTTCAGACAATGGCGCCGTGCGTTGCTCGCCAGCCTTGGGCGCAGACCAGAGCATTGCGGAGAACCTGTTTGCCAATGCTATCAAGCCGATGCTTGCCAATTACAATGGCGGCCTGAATCTACACGGCAGCGCCGTTGCGGATGCGCAGGGAGGTCTTGCATTTTTGGGCCAATCGCGCAGCGGCAAAACCACGCTTGCAGGTGCATGCGGAGGCGCTGGAATGGCATTTGTGACAGAGGATGTGACCGAGTTAAAACAAGATAGCGGGCAATCGCAGCGGCGCTATTGGCTCCAGCCGAAAGCGCCGGAATTGCGCTTGTTTGCTGACAGCGCGCAGCATCTGCTTGGTGCTGCAGCGGATGATTGGGATGAGGGTGCGAAGCATTCCGCCTCGCTCAACCCGGATATGGCCGTGCAAAACACACCGGTGCCGCTGCGTGCAATTTTTCTGTTGGGTGATGGTTCAGCCCAGGCGGTTCAGATCACTCTGCTAACCAGTCAAAATGCGCTCAGCCAAATGCTCCAGCATTCCTTTGTTCTGGATGTAGAGGACAAAGCGCGATTGAAAGCGCATTTTGCACGGCTGGCTGACCTGGCGATGGATGTGCCTTGCTTCGCGCTTGACTACCCTCGTGACTATTCGGCATTACCGCAGGTGATTGCAGCGGTTCGTGCTGCTGCTTTAGAAAGCCCCGTCCAATGAATTTGCACGATACTATTGCCGCATCCGATGATGTTGTCTCGCGCGAGGTAAATGGTGAGGCTGTGCTATTGGATTTAGCAAGCGGCCAGTATTTTGGCCTCAATGCCGTCGGCAGTGCAATCTGGCAAATTCTGGGCGATGCGCCCGTCACAATGGCCGCTTTGTGCGATGAGGTGGAGGCGGAATTTGACGCTCCGCGCGATGTTATTGAGGCGGATGTGTCAGAACTGATCGAAGAGCTGGCCATGGCTGGATTGATAACGCGCAAAGCCGCATAGTTCTTAGCTCAGCCGTCCATCTTTCAAATGCAAAATGCGCTGCGCTAGCTCCAAACTGGCTGGCCGGTGCGTGATTATTAGGATCGTTCGCCCTTTCATCGCTGCGCTGCAGGCGGCCACAAAATCCGCTTCGCTGGCGGCATCATACATGCTGGTCGCCTCGTCCAAGATCAGCATTGGCGGATCAGTTAGAAGCGCGCGGGCTAAGGCAATGCGCTGGCGCTGGCCGCCTGAAAGCCGAATACCATTGTCTCCAATATGCGTGCCCAAGCCTTGCGGCAGATTGGCGATAAATTCTTGGCCTTGAGCAAGGGCAAGCGCTGCATTGATTTGCGCGTCGCTGGCATCCTCTCGGCCAAAGCGAATATTGTCGGCAATTGTGCCATCGAACAGCAAAGCGCGTTGGGGGACATAGCCGATTTGCGCGCGAAGAGCCGCAATATTGATTTGGTTGAGCGCGGTTTCGCCGATTTGGATCATGCCGCTATCTGCATCATAAAAGCGCAGCAACAGCCGCACAAGCGCGGTTTTTCCGGTGCCATTATCACCGGTTAGCGCGATAATCTCGCCCGG